>JACMMY010000275.1 GCA_014378805.1 Moraxellaceae bacterium | reverse complement strand
GAATATGTTGAGTCTCTGTTGACCAGCAATGATGTGAATGCAAGCGTGAATAACCATGATTTAGACCTCGTCACCTTTAAACTCATTGATCAGCTGACTGGCAGATTAATGGGCGTTCGCGCGGATATTACTCCGCAAGTCGCACGAATTGATGCACATGTGAATCCGACTGATGGCGTGGCACGTTATTGCTATGCTGCGACTGTTTTGCACACGCATCCGCAAGGCTTGTCTGCATCACGTACACCGTTGCAAATTGGCGCTGAATGGTTTGGTCATGCAGGGATTGAAGCTGATCTTGAGATGATTGATCTCATGCTCACCGTGCTATTTGACGCAGGATTAACCGAAAAACTGCATTTAGATTTAGGACATGTTGCTGTGTTCCGCGCATTGGCAGTTGCAACTGGTTTGAATCATGAGCAAGAACAGATTTTGTTTGATATTTATCAACGCAAATCGATTCCAGAACTGAAAGAATTTTGTCAAAACATACCGCAAGGGAATGACTTCCTTGTGCTCGGTCGTTTGGGACATGATCTCCCTGCCCTTGCTGCACAATTATCAGCACAAGCACGGCAACATGCAGATGTGCAAAATGCTTTAGAGCAACTCGCAACCGCGCTTGCCCATGTGCAAACACATTGGCCGCAGATTAATGTTGGCGTCGATGCGACGGAACTTCGTGGGTATCATTACCATACAGGTTTGGTTTTTGCGGTTTACGCACCGAATTTTGCAATGCCACTCGCTAAAGGTGGACGCTATGATGGCGTTGGTCAGGCTTTTGGTCGTGCACGCCCAGCAACAGGTTTTAGCTGTGATTTGTATACTTTGACTGGTTATTTGCCAGAAAGTGCACAGCAAATCGTCGTTGCGCCTGCAGGTCGTGATACTGCTCTATTAGCCGCAATTGCTACCGAACGTGCAGAAGGCAATGTTGTCGTTCAAGCGTTGAATGCCAATGAAAAATTTGATGCACGCGCAGTGAGTGAATCAGCCACGCATACGCTTGTGCAATCACAAGGCGTTTGGCAGGTTGCAGCTCTTTAATATATTTTTAATACAGTTTTTTGAAATTAGTCGTTTTAAGTCGTTAATGTAAAATCAATGGGAATCAGTAGTATGAGTAAGAATGTTGTCGTACTAGGCACGCAATGGGGCGATGAAGGCAAAGGCAAGATCGTGGATTTACTCACCGATCAAGCTGCCGCAGTTGTTCGTTTTCAAGGCGGTCATAATGCGGGTCATACACTCGTCGTTGGCGGTGTAAAAACCGTTCTCCATTTGATTCCATCAGGCATTTTGCGTGAAAACGTACTCTGCTTAATCGGCAATGGCGTTGTGCTTGCACCTGACGCGCTGATTAAAGAAATGAAAGTGTTGGAAGAAAAAGGGGTTCCAGTTCGTGAACGTCTGCGCGTTTCACCAAACTGCCCATTGATTCTGCCTTACCATGTGGCACTCGATCAAGCGCGTGAAATTCGTCGCGGCGCATCAAAAATTGGAACAACAGGTCGTGGTATTGGCCCTGCTTACGAAGATAAAATTGCACGTCGTGGCTTGCGTTTAGCGGATCTGATTCGTGATACAGATTTTGCTGAACGTCTACGTGAAATTATGGAATACCATAACTTCCACCTGACTCAATACTACGGTGTTGAAGCGGTTGATTATGAGAAAACCTTAGAACAAGCGCGTGAATGGGCTGAAATCATTCGTCCACTCGTATGCGACGTGACTGAAACATTGCATGATTATCGCCGTGCTGGTAAGTCTTTGATGTTTGAAGGCGCACAAGGTTCATTGCTCGATATCGACCATGGTACCTACCCTTATGTCACCAGTAGCAACACGACTGCAGGTGGCGTGAGTACGGGTTCTGGTGTTGGTCCACTCTATTTAGATTATGTTTTGGGCATCACCAAAGCCTACACCACACGTGTTGGCGCAGGTCCATTCCCAACTGAATTGCCATACGATGCAGCAAATGACACTGGTAGCGCGATCGGTAAACACCTTGGCACGATCGGTCATGAGTTTGGTGCGACTACTGGTCGTCAACGTCGTTGTGGTTGGTTTGATACCGTTGCACTGCGTCGTTCGGTTGAATTGAACTCAATCAGTGGTATTTGCTTGACCAAACTTGACGTACTTGATGGTTTAGATGAAATCGAAATTTGTGTACGCTACGAAGCAACTGATTGCGGCGGCTGCGTTGGTTCATCGGATGCGACTGCATTTGAAAATGTAAAACCTGTCTATGAAACCATGCCAGGTTGGTCAGAATCAACGATTGGTGCAACGACACTTGAACAGCTTCCTGCGAATGCACGTGCTTATATCAAGCGTATCGAAGAGCTCGTTGGCTGCCCAGTTGATATTATTTCAACGGGCCCTGATCGTGAACAAACGATTGTGTTAAGACACCCCTTTGAATAATTTATTTTCAATGTAAATGTTACTCAAAAAACGATTATCGATTGATAGTCGTTTTTTTGTGATCGTATTAATTTTCGAGTACGTTATAAAGTTCAACGTTGTAGCCAATTCACCAGATCATGAAATCCAATCAGCGAATGATGAAGTCTCAGACGATGAATCATCACTTGTCGTGTGTTACAATTGCCCCAGCATAGGGCAAGATATTTATCTCTTTGCAGAAAAGAGAAACGGATTTTAATTTTTAGGCACAGCAATCTCAAGTGCTTCAAGCCAGCAAATAGACATCGCATTTAATACATAGGGTTATACACCAAATGCTCCTAATGATCGACAATTACGACAGTTTCACCTACAACATCGTGCAGTATTTTGGCGAACTAGGTCAAGATGTCAAAGTTGTGCGTAATGATGAGGTGACAATCCAAGATATTGAGGATATGAAGCCAGAATATTTAGTGATTTCACCCGGTCCATGTTCTCCAACGGAAGCGGGTATTTCACTAGAAGCCATTAAGCATTTTGCTGGAAAAATTCCACTACTTGGGGTTTGTTTGGGTCATCAAGCAATTGGCCAAGCATTTGGTGGTGATGTCATTCGTGCACGTGAAGTCATGCATGGTCGGATTTCTGAAATTCACCATGCAGATATTGGCGTGTTCAAAGGTTTACCAAATCCATTTAACGCTACACGCTATCACTCTTTGATTGTCGATAAAAAAACGTTACCTGAAACACTTGAGATTACAGCTTGGACTGCAATTGAGGGTCAAGTTGATGAAATCATGGGATTACGTCATAAAAAATTGCCAATTGAGGGCGTTCAATTCCACCCTGAATCGATTCTGAGTGAACATGGACATGCGTTACTGAAACGCTTTTTAGATGAGTGGAAAAATTATGCAGCCTGATTCAAAGCTCATACGTGCTGCGTTAGAACCGTTATTGCAAGGTGAATCACTGTCAATGCCAGAAATGCAGGCAGTGATGCTCGAGATTATGCAAGGTCATGCCAATGATGCGCAGATTGCGGCATTTCTGGTTGCACTTCGCATCAAAGGTGAGTCGGTTGCTGAATTAGAAGGTTCTGTGCGGGCGATGCGTGATCTGATGAAACGCGTTCCGCTTACAAATCTTGATCGTACTGTCGATATCGTCGGTACTGGTGGCACAAGTCACGGTGCGGATTTGGTCAATGTTTCAACTGCCTCCGCCCTTGTTGCTGCTGCCGCAGGTGCACGTGTTGCAAAGCATGGCAATCGTTCTGCATCATCCGTTTCAGGTAGCGCTGACGTGCTTGAGGCTGCTGGCGTGAGTTTAGAGCTCGATAGTAAACAAATCGCACGTTGTATCGAAACCTTAGGGATTGGTTTTATGTTTGCGCCGCAGCATCATCCTGCGATGCGTCATGCAATTGGTGTCCGTCGTGCACTCGGTATTCGCACGATTTTCAATTTGCTCGGTCCGATGACCAACCCTACTGGTTTGACCCATCATTTGATCGGTGCGTATGCACTGGAATGGTGTCGTCCAATGGCAGAAGTTCTTCAGCAACTTGGCAGTGTCCATGCGTTAGTTGTCCATAGCCATGATGGGTTAGATGAACTCTCGATCGCTGCACCAAACCAAGTGGTTTCATTAAAAGATGGTGAAATCACCGAATATCAGCTGCGCGCTGAAGATGTCGGTTTGAAGACGCAATCCATAGCGCTTTTATCTATTACGGATGCCAAAGATTCACTCCGTTTAATCAAAGATACATTTGATAAGCAAACTACTGCCGCAAGCGTCGTGGCAGCACAGATGATCGCGTTTAATGCGGGTGCTGCGCTGCATATTGCAGGCGTTACAAGTAACATTAAGCAAGGCGTTGAATTGGCTATGGATGTAATTCATAGCGGACAAGCGCTTGAAAAACTATCGATTTTGTCTGAATTTACTCATACTTTGCAACAAACTACACCAATATAACATTCATTTATAAAGCCCGAGTTTTAGCATGAGCACCCCGACTATTCTAGATAAAATTGTTGCGCGTAAACGTGAGGAACTCGTTGAACGCCGCAAGAAACGCTCACTCAATGACTTAGAGCAATTAGCGCAAATGGCATCGCCTGTGCGTGGTTTTGCCAAAAGTTTGGCTGGGCGTCGCCCAGCAGTGATTGCCGAAATTAAGAAAGCCTCGCCGTCTAAAGGCGTTATTCGTGCGGACTTCAATCCAGCCCAAATCGCTGCGCAATATGAAAAAGCAGGCGCTGCATGTCTATCAGTGTTGACCGATGTGGATTTTTTCCAAGGTAATGATTTATATATCAAAGAAGCGCAAGCCGTTACTAAACTTCCTGTGCTTCGTAAAGATTTTATGATTGATCCTTATCAGATCATTGAAAGTCGCGCGCTGGGTGCAGATTGTATTTTGTTGATTGTTGCGTGTTTATCAGATGCTCAAATGAATGAGCTGCATTTTGTTGCAACTAAGCTGAAAATGGATGTCTTGGTAGAAGTCCATGATCGTGCGGAATTAGAACGTGCTTTAGAATTGCCGACCCACTTAATCGGTGTCAACAACCGTAACTTAAAAGATTTTAAAGTCAGTCTGAATACAACGCTTAGTTTGAGTAAATATATACCTTCCGATCGACTATTGGTCACAGAAAGTGGAATCCACACACCAAATGATGTCGCATTGATGCAGTCTCAAGGTATCCACACTTTCTTGGTTGGTGAAAGTATGATGCGTGAGACCAATCCTGGGGAAGCGTTTACGACTCTTTTCGGAAAGCCTAAAGCGATTTAATGAACTCATGAATAACATGTCGATCGGTATTTAGTATGTCGAAGCCAAGTGCGCCAATCAATGCGGCTTTTTCAGGTTTAACTGTTTTAAAAGCTGATTTAAAGAAACAAGCGCAGATTGAAAAAAGCAAAGCTGAGCAACGGCTTGCTGATGAACAAGCTGCAAAAATTGCGGCTCAAGATGCAGATTCTGCTGCTTTGTTTAAAAATGCAATTCAAGGCACAAAACAAATTACGCAGGAAATCGCACTACCTAAAACACCATCACCTAAGTTAATCAAGGCGAAGGCTGTAAATGCCACTATGCTTGCACGTCGTGCAGCTGCAATCGGGACTGACGGAGCAAGTATTGATGGTATTTCGGATACCAAAGCCTTACTCAATCCCGTGGCCAGTGAAGCGGCGTTATCGTTTCGCCAAAAGACATTGCAACATGGCGTGTTTGAACAGCTTAAAGCAGGTCATTTACGCTGGGTTCATGCGGTAGATTTACATGGTTGTACAACAGAGCAAGCTCGCGCTGCTGTGTTAGAAATTATTAAAGTCGCACAATCTGATCCAGAAGCATTATCGCCTCTTGTGATTAAAATAGTCCATGGCAAAGGCATTGAAGCAACACTGAAAACCTATGTAAATAGTTGGTTAAGACAGCATCCAGAAGTCATGGGATTTATTAGTGCGCCAACTAATCAAGGTGGTACGGGTGCAGTACTCGTTTTGCTTAAACGCGGTAATGATGCATTTAGCGACAATTAACTTATCATTTTAGTGCGTTCGTTTTATGATGAACCTCACAAATGATTCAGCTTTACTTATGCGCACATGCGCACCGTTGGAAGTTTTAGTGTTATGACATTACCTTTAAAGCAACAG
>JACMMY010000274.1 GCA_014378805.1 Moraxellaceae bacterium | reverse complement strand
ATTACGTAGGTTTGTCGTTATCTACTTTTGATTCGAACTATGGCTCAGTTGCCGAAGATGGCGTGCGTTTGAAGATGGATCAAACCAAGTTGGCGTTTGCATCGGAAATCAAAAATCTATCTGGTCCAATGCGTGATGTAAAAGTGAATTTTGCGTATACCGATTATCAACATCAAGAAGTTGATCATGGTACGGTTGGGACGACATTTAAGAATCAAGGTTATGAAGGACGGATCGAGTCGCACCACGCCAAATGGGGTGCGTTAGATGGTGTTGTTGGATTGCAATTTGCCAATACGACTTTCTCTGCACTCGGCAGTGAGGCGCTTGTTCCAGAAACCGATACGCAGTCCGCGGCAGTCTTTTTTCTAGAAAATTGGAAGGTGAGTGCGCCATTGACACTGAGCCTTGGTGGGCGATTTGAAGGTACTTCTTATTCGCCAAGTAGTCTCAAGAATCCTCGTTTTGCCAGTGCTGAAGATCGTGATTTCCTCGCAGGAAGCGGCTCATTGGGCGCAGTGTATCAGCTTGATCGGTTTTGGTCGGCGACTTCGAATGTGAGTTACACCGAGCGGACACCGACTTTTTATGAGTTGTATGCCAATGGCCCACATGCCGCGACAGGTCAGTATCTCGTGGGCAATCAAGATGCTGTGAAAGAAAAAGCCTATTCCACAGATCTGGGTTTAGTCTTTGAGCATGGCGCGTATCGTGCGCGAACCAGTGTGTATTACACGCATTTTAGTCATTATCTCGCAGAGTTAAATACGGGAAGTCACCGAAATGATGACGGTGATTTTGTCGGGCGTACTGATGATGGTGCTTTGCCTGAAGCCGTTTACACAGGCGTTGCAGCACAGTTTTATGGTGCGGAGTTTGAAGGGAAAGCGCGACTTTGGAAATCGGATATTGATGCACAACAAGTGAATGCTGATTTGCGTGCGGATTACACCCATGCAGAAAATCGTACAACAGGACAACCATTGCCGCGCATATCGCCGTTACGCGTTACGGCAGGGATTGATTATCATCTCAACAGTCTGGTGACGCGTGCAGAAGTGACCCATGCATGGGCACAAACACAAGTTCCAGATCATGATTTACCGACGAATGGCTACACACGGCTAAATCTGGTGACTTCCTATCCATTCCAAATGCGCGAACATACTTGGCTGGCTTATTTGCGTGCAGATAATTTGACGAATGCGACAATTCGTTATGCGAGTTCTATTTTACGGGATATCGCACCAGAAGCGGGACGTAGTGTGAAGGCTGGATTGCGTGTGACGTTTTAAAAGGGTTTATCCTCAATTAAACGTGTGGACATAAAAAAAAGCCATCTAGTGATAATCATTAGATGGCTTTTTTTATGGGTATATCGTTTGAGAAGGAAGTTGAATGTAGGATGTAAATTATAGATAATTGAGTTTTTATATATGTAAAGTCATGATTATTATTGATTATTTATAGTATTAATGTGAATTAAATTGTCGTGAACTGAGGGCGCTTTGTAAGTTTGCTAGATACAATGATTATTCTTATGTTGCAAATGAGAACCATTACTATTACTATTGTCAGATACAGCGAGTGACGTGATTTTTAGTTTCGATTTTGTATCACTAAAAAAGTGCACGACATAGCCAGCATTTAGAGTTTAGTTTGAGGATTTTGTTTATGAGTACACGTGCTGGTCGTAAGAGTGGTCAATCATTTAAACCGAATAAAGTTTCAACAGTCATGTTGGCGTTAGCAACATTACCCAGTATCAGTATGGCTGCAGAACAACAGTCAGAATCAGCCACTACTGCGACATTGCCGACAATTAAAGTCCGTGCGAAAAACAAACCAACTTATCAGGTGACTAAAATACAGTCGCCAAAATATACAGAATCACTGCGCGATACGCCGCAGACGATTACTGTTTTGGACAAAAAAGTCATTGAAGATCAAGGCATGCTTTCCCTGCGTGAAATTCTGAGTGCTGTGCCAGGAATTACGTTTGGTGCGGGTGAGGGGGGCGGTGGTTTCGGCGATAAAATCAATATCCGTGGTTTCAATTCTAGCAACGACATTACTGTCGATGGTATGCGTGAAAGTGCTGTATTTTCACGGACGGACCCTTTTAATATCCAGCAAATTGAAGTGATTAAAGGTTCTAACTCGACGAATTCGGGTTCTGGTTCGATTGGTGGTTCAGTCAACTTGGTGAGCAAAGCGCCAGAAAACAGAAATTTTGCGGATGTAGGCGTTGGCATTGGTACAGATGGCTACTATCGCACGACCTTAGATGCGAATCAAAAACTCGATGAGACGACCGCTGTGCGTGTAAATCTCATGGCGCATCAAAATGATATTCCTGGTCGTGATGTCGAAAACATGAAGCGTTGGGGATTTGCACCATCGATTACATTTGGACTCGGCACACCCACTCGCTTTACGCTGAGCTATTTGTATCAAACGGACAACAACACGCCGCAATACGGCGTACCTTATTACAACGGTCGTCCAGTGCAGGTTATTGATCCAAGTGGTTATTTTGGATATGCCAATGTCGATAAGCAAAAATCAACCGTTAATTCATTGACAGCATTGTTTGAGCATGAGTTCAATGATAGTTTTTCAATCCGTAACATTGCAAAAGCTGCACAAATTGAGCAACTGACGATTGTGGATCCACCGCAGCAAACAGTGACTGCTGGTAAAGGTTCGCTGTGTTTGAATAATGGTTTATCGCCAGCGGGCTGGGCGCAAACAGCGAATGCTGCAGGCGTAATCACAACTAATGTGTCGGGTTATCAACCGTGTATTGCTGGTTTAGCCGCAGGTACATTTAACCCAGGCGGACCGCGTGGTAATTTACGAGATACAACCAACAAATTATTGGCGAATCATACTGATCTGACTTGGAAGTTTAATACCGCAGGTGTTGAACACGCCTTGGTGACGGGTCTTGCATTGACGAGCGAGAACTATGATCTGAGCACGGGTAACGTATTTCGTAACGCAGGCGGTGCCACACCAAATCCAGTGTTGCCGATCATTAATATTAATTCACCAACGACGAATTACACGGGTCCGTATAACTATATTCAATCGTCTACCACAGCGGGGACATTGACGAACCAAGCGGTTTATCTGTTTGATACAGCGAAGTTTAACGAGCAATGGCAAGCCAATGTAGGCGTTCGTTATGACCGGAGTAATGGTGAGTCGACAACCCTGACCTATGCAACACCCGTGAATGGTGGTGGGATATTAACGACCGTTCCAGTCGAAGATAATTCCAGAGTATGGTCGTATAAAGCAGGTTTGGTTTACAAGCCAATCGAACCAGCGAGTTTCTATATTTCTTATAGCAACTCGAAAACACCTTCAGCAGCAACAGTCAGCGGTACATCATGTTCGACAACAGCAGCGTCTTCAACTGCACTTGCTACAAATACTTGTCATGTGAAGCCAGAAACAGCCGTTACTTATGAGATTGGAACCAAGTGGGATTTGTTGGATCGTAAGTTGTCATTGACGGCGGCTGCATTTGAGACTGACCGTAGCAACTATAAAGTAGCTGATCCATCGAATCCAAACAATCCTTCTGGTTCACAAACCTTGGATGGCAGTGCGCGTGTTCGAGGTCTCGAACTGGGTGCGGCAGGATTGTTGACGCGTGACTGGTCTGTATTTGCCAACGTCACTGCCCAGCGTAGCGAAGTGTTGCAAGGTGCATCCGACTATGTCGCAGCGGGGGGTGTCAATGGGACGCAGGCTGACTTCACTAAAGGCGATTCTTTATTGAACGTGCCTGAGTTGGCAGCAAGCTTGTGGACGACTTATGATGTGACGCGTAAGCTGCAATTGGGTTACGGCATTACATACCAAGGTCCTACTTATTTGTCACAGCATGCAGGTATTTTGGTTTCAGGGACTGGCACTGGCAACATTCCAGCCAAATACGCAGGTCGCACCACGATTCCATTGGCAGAATCACAAGGCTATTTTGTGAATAATTTAGCGGTAACGTATAAATTCACGCGTAAACTGAGTGCACAACTCAATGTGAAGAATGTGTTTGATAAAGAGTACTACACCGCAATCCGTAATAATGGTTGGGCAACTCCCGGTGATACGCGATCAGCAGTGCTGAACTTGAACTATCACTTTTAATCAGTGGTCTTATAGACAAGCAATGTAAGGGTTAGATTAGATCATGAAGCTATTTGAATTTCTGATCTAATCCTCAAAAACACCAGCGCCATGCTTATGGAGCTGGTGTTTTTTTGCGAACATCTTTGTTTTGAATGTTAAAGTAAGTTGAATGTGCATCATTTTTATTAGATTCGAGTGAACGCTATGCTGCTACAAATTCCGAATGTATTGAGTGCGGAACAAGTTCTGACATGCCGTCATCTGCTCAGTCAAGCGGATTGGGCGGACGGTAAGATTACCGCAGGGCATCAGTCAGCGAAGGCGAAGCATAATTTGCAATTGCCTGAAGGACATCCGATTGCTCAGCAATTGGCGTCAATGATTCTGAACGTTTTAAATCAAAATCCATTATTTATTTCTGCAGCATTACCATTAAAGATCTTTCCACCACTGTTTAATTGCTATCAATCGGGTGGACACTTTGGATTGCATGTCGATAATGCCATTCGTGATATTCGTAGCGTAGATGGTCAACGCGTGATTGAGCGTGTACGAACCGATATTTCTGCGACATTATTTCTAAGTCAGCCTGATGAATATGAAGGCGGTGAACTTTTGATTGAAGACACTTATGGTGCCAAAAGTGTCAAACTTCCCGCTGGACACTTGATTCTTTATCCCTCAACCAGCTTACATAAAGTTAATCCAGTAACACGAGGGGCTCGCGTTGCCTCATTTTTTTGGATTCAAAGTTTAGTGCGTGACGATGCCCAGCGAACGGTATTATTTGACCTTGATCAGTCGATACAGCAGCTCAATACGGTCGCTTCTGAGCATTCTGCGCTGGTTCAGTTGACTGGGGTTTATCATAATTTATTGCGTATGTGGTCGAATGTGTAAATCGTGTTTTTTAACGTTTTAAGCGTTTAATCTAAAAATTAGGGCAAAAAGCCTATTTTTTTAAAAACAATCGCATTTAAATAAAAAAAATGTGGCTTCCGGCCTTTGACTTATCCC
The DNA here is from genome assembly GCA_014378805.1 of Moraxellaceae bacterium. Taxonomy (GTDB): domain Bacteria; phylum Pseudomonadota; class Gammaproteobacteria; order Pseudomonadales; family Moraxellaceae; genus Aquirhabdus. Next base: position 4,218 of record JACMMY010000274.1, on the reverse strand, counting down.
TCATAGTTGTGCCCTAATCTGCGTCAGGAATAATAAATTTGTAGATAACATGATTCAACCTATCCAACTCCGCTCATCCCATGATTTTCTTCGTGTAGCGTATTCAAGATTGGTTTCTTCAGGTTTACATTGGCATGGAGCCCTGCTAGGCACTGCAATTGTTTTGTGCTCGTTGTGCAATCCTGTGCTCGCTGATGATGCGTTACCAGCGCCGAGTAACCTCGAAGATGCCAAGTCTGATGTTCTCCAACTTGATCGCGATTTAGCGCATCTCAAGCAGCGTCTTTTGCTGCCTCAAAGAACACAATTGCTATTTGGGTTGACACCTAAAAGTAAATTGACGGTGAATACCATTCAGATCTCATTAGATGGTCGTGTACTGCCTGATAGACAATATGATCAAGTTGCACTTGATGCACTGCTTAAAGGAGGTTCTGACACAGTGATGGACGCAAACCTGAGCGTAGGCATTCATGTACTTGATGTCACCGTACTGCAAAATAATCATGAAAAGATCACCCAACGTATCGAATTTAAGAAAACAGTGCCGAAAGATATTTTAGGTATTCAACTGATTGAGCGTCCTGGAGTTGGAGAGCTTCCATTGAAATTGGTTGAATGGAGTCAACATGACTAATTTACGTCTTCCAACCCTCTCAACTAAATTGCCTTCACAGCCAATCAAAACGAAAAAAACTAAAATTAATATGATGCTTACGAATGTCATGAGATTGCCATCTATTCAGCGCTTAGGCGCATTGACAATAACTGTGTTGCTCACAGCAAGTGCGGCGCATGCGACACCGCTCGAATTGCGTAGAGATGCGCGAGAACCTGGTTTTGCTCAGGTGATGTATGCGTATTATCAAGGTAGGCCGTATGACGCATTAACAACGATGCTTGCCAATCGTCAGTTAGCCTTCAATGCATCGGGTATCGGTAATACCATGTTGAGTAACTTATATACTCAATATGGATTGCCGCGCGAAGCGGTTGCGGCCTTAACGCGTGCTGGTGGTAGTGATGTCACTGCAAATAATCGTAATGATCCGTGGCTCAATTTTGGAAAGTTATTGTACCAAACAGGTCAAGATTCTTTGGCGCTTAACTTCTTACGTGATCCTCCGAGCTTGTTGTCACCGAAACAAGAAAGCGAACGTATGGTCATGGTCACGAATCTGCTGGCGCGTACCGATCATCCAGAAGATGCTGTGGAGGCTTTGCAAACCTTCCAGACACCCTTACGCTATTATCGCAAATTATCCCGATATAATTTAGCCTTGGCTTTATTGCAGAAGAAACATCTCGAAAAAGATGAAAAATTAACACCGAAAGACATTCAAGTTCAAAAAGAGCACGAGCTATCTGCGACGCGTATTTTAGATGATTTGATGAAGGATAAAATGCCACCGCTAAAACCGATTATTACACCTTCGGAATCGGCGTTAGCGAGCAAAAAATCAAATCAAGTTGCCGAAAAAGATAAAGTTGTAGGTTATGACCAGAATGGTTGGTCGAGTAGTTATAGTTACAATAAAAAATACAAGCCGAGTTTGATTGAGTCACGTGAAATTGGAAATGGATCTACATTTACCAAGAGTGCATTGTCAGGTGGTGATTTAATCGATGATTCTATTACGACGCGTGAATCTGCGAATCTCAATGATAAAATAGCCTTGTCTTTAGCATATTTGCGATTAATTCGTGATGAGCCAGAATTAGCAAAAACGGCCCTTCGCAATGTACAATTGGATAGTCCATATAGTAATCAAGCCTTATTGACCAGCGCACATATTTACTATCGACTCAAAGATTATCCTCGCAGCTTTAATTTTTCGAATGAGTTAGTGAAAAGAAATCCATCAGATCCACTGGTACAAGAAGGTTGGTTGATGTCTGCCAGTGCCTTAGAGGATCAGCAGGATCCTAATGCGGCTGATCGCTATCGTGCTGCAATCCAAATTTACAAAGAAGAAACGGTGAAGTTAAGCCAGTTTGATGGTGATCTGGAAAAATTAGATGCACTTAAAACCTTTCCAGTAGAGGCCTCTGATCCAATTTTGCTCGGACTGCCGAAAATTCCACAAACTCCTTTAGCAGGTGTATGGGCTCAGTTGTTAGAGCGCAGTGAGATTCTAACGATTTTGCAGCAGGTTCAACAAACCCAGTTGCTGCAAAGTAAATTGGCTGACTACGAAAAACAGCTGGCGGTTCTTGAGTCTATTCAAGTGACTGATAAAGAAGATCAAACAGACATTAAATCGGTTCGCGTGTTGTTGACTAAAGTGAAATCTGATTTTCAAAAATCAGAAGCACAGGATCAAAAAGCGCTGCTTGCACAGATCCGAGTATCCTTGGATCAGAAACAGCTTCAGATCGATCATTATTTAACAGAAGCCTTGTTGGGCTTACAGCGTGTGAGTGCTGAGCGTTCATCAAGTACGCGTGCCAGCCGGAAATAAACGATTCGATAAAATCATTTATTTTGTTATGAAAGTCGTTATCAATAAAGATTCAAAAGATCGGGGATAGTGTATATGCGTCGTGCGGTATCCAAGCTGTTATTGGCTTTATTAAGTTTAGAGGCCGTATCAATGTCATCCTTTGCGTTGACAGGGACACTTGCGGACTTGGAAAACGCAGCGCCAGAAACCTCAACCAAGGCGATTCATGCCCCGCAATTGTCATCGGCTGAAGAAGCGCGCATTGATAAGCAACTTTATGATCGCATGATGAAGAAAGCGCGTGAATCCCGTGATCCGAAAGCCATCAATGCCTATTTAGACCTTGCCCGAAAAATCAAAAGCAAACAGTTGGGCGGCGCCGATGAAAATGCGAATCTTAAAAGTCGTGTCGAATTTTATCAAGAGCAGATTAAATCTACGCCTGCAAGTGATCAAAGCGTAGAGTTGTATTATGAGTTGGCGAGTAGCCACGATCAATTAGGTCATGCAGATGATGCTGCGGCAGTACTGAGTGAAATGTTGAAACGTTTCCCTGATTCACCTTATGCCGCGGAAGCCCATTTCAGGATTGCTGAAGCGGCATTTAATCGCAAACAATATCAGTTTGCGACGAAAGAATACAAAGCTGTTCTGAATTTGGGTGAGAGTAAATACAAACAGCAAGCGCAGTATTTCTATGCGTGGTCACTCTATAAAGACGGACGCTTTGAAGAGGCGATTCCTCCATTTCAGAGTTTAATTGATAGCTTACAAGCTCGCGCATTAGAAAATAAGCGCGATGCATTGTTGCTGCAGGATAGCTATCGCACGTTATCTTCGATTTTTGTTCAGTTAGGCGGTGTACCTGCATTGGCAAAATACTATGATAGTAAGCCGCTGACTGATGAAGAAGCGTTAATGTATCGCCAAGTGGGTGATCGTTATCGTGAACAGAAACAATTACTTGATATTGCAAAAGTCTATGAAGGTTTTATTCAGCGTCATCCGCAAGATGCTCAAGCAGCTGTTTTCAGTACGGATGCAATTACTGTCTACAAAGAAGCGAATTTTGCACAAGATATTATCCGCTCGAAAAATGACTTTGTGCAGCGTTACGATGTGGATCAAAACTACTTTAAAACTGCTAGCCCTGAACTACAAGCAACGCTACGCCCAGCACTCAAATCGCAGTTGGACGATCTAGCGAAGCATTATGATGCGGTTGGTCAAACTCAGAAGTCGACTGCTGATTATCTACATGCTGCTGATTTGTATCATAAGCAATTGGCATTGGCGACAGAGCCTGCGGATATGATGCGTGTTCAACAGCGTCTAGCAGAAGCGTTATATAATGGCGGAAAATTTGAGGATGCAATTCCTTACTTTGAAGCACTAGCGTATAAAAAACCTGCTGCTAAACCGAGTGAAATGGGTTATTTCGCGCTGTTGTCCTATCAAGCACATGCAAAAGAATTGGCCAATCAACCTGCTCAGAAGCAAGATGAGTGGCTCGATTTACAGCGTGTGAGCAGCGAGCAATACGCCACAACATTCCCAGCGGATAAGAGTTCGTCAATTGTCTTATTGGCAATGGCAGGGCAATACTTAGATCGTAAACGTTTTGATATCGTTGATGATTTAACGCGTCGTGTGTTGGCTTTACCCAACTTGAGTGCGAGCGATACCAAAACTGCAAGTATTTTGAAAGCCAACGCTGACTTCGATCAACAGCAGTGGAGCGAAGCTGAGAGCAGCTATCGCCAAGTATTAGCAT
>JACMMY010000273.1 GCA_014378805.1 Moraxellaceae bacterium | reverse complement strand
TATTCGGCGGTCAACTCGCCAATCTGACCCAAGAAGACAAACAGCATTTGCACAACAAGGAGTATCAGAGTAACACCTGCCATCGCAGCAAATGTGGCACGACTGACGTGACGACGCATAATCATGTCGACTCTCCCAAACCTAGAGTGACAACGCTACCACCATTTGGCGGTGACGATTTACCACCACCGAATCGTGCAGTCATGCGTTGTTTACGTGCTAACAACAATGAAAAGAACAGATAAAACGTCATTAGACCTGCATACGCCCAGACGCTTAGCGTTCCTTTTCCGATACGCAGTTTTAAAGCCAATAGACCGACCACCAATGCCACAAAAAGCAGTAATGCGGGGAATAATCGTAAAAAACGACCTTGGCGCGGACTGACTTCAGACAAGGGTAAAGACAAAATAACGGCAATCAAAATCATAAATGGGATGGATACACGCCAGCCGAGTTCACTGCGCGCTTTTGCATCATTTTGTGCAATTAAATCCGTCGTTCGCATGGATTCAGTCGCCGTTGAGAGTGCATCAACCGCTTGTGCATCATTTAAATTCAAACGATAGGATGCAAACTGAGCTTCTGAATAGCGCAATTGACCTGCTTTCAGCTCATAACGGCGACCTTTGTGTAGTTCAACAATCGAATTGAGCCGTGCAGGATCAATGAGGCGAACAGCTTCTTTTGCCACAATAATGACATCCGAACCATTCGGTGCATTTTGATGAACGAAGACATTTAACAACGAAGACCGATCGGGTGATTGGCTTTCGGCATAAAACGTATAGGAACCCGAAGTTATAAATCGACCTGGACTCACCAAATCAAAGCCTTTTTTCGATGTTTGTTCGGCCATGACTTTTTGGGCGTGATCAAATCCCCATGGTGCAGCAAACAAAGTAAGCCCTGCTTCTGCGAGCATGAGGAACAATACAAACGGCCACAACTTTAAGCCTAAACTGTCACGACTGATACCCGATGCATTCAGTATCGCCATCTCGTGATCGACATATAACCGACCAAAAACCAGCATGAGTCCAGTAAAAAAACCCAACGGCATAATCAGCGTTAAGAAATCAGGCAAGCGATAGGCGACTAAAAGCAGCAACGCGCTGACATCGAGGCTGCCTTGTGCGGCAATCCCGAAATATTTAATTAATCGTCCACCAATCATGATGAACGTCAAAAAACTGGTGACAATCAATGTCGTCAGTGCAACTTGACGCAGCAAATAGCGACTGATAATCACAATGCGTGACCCCAAATATTGACCATAACTCAATTCCAAAAATGCTTATAGCGTCTAAACGCCACATAAAACACAGTGTACCTGATTGCTAAGCATCTTTGATCATGGCACTGATCTTTGATAAGTAAAAGATCGTTGAGCACAAAAATCAAAACGTTAAAGCGAAAGTCACGTTGAAATGAACGCATTGTGCCATGACAAACATCAGAACCGTCAGTCCGTCATATAAAACAACAATAACGCCTTTAAATCATTCTAAAACTACTGTTCAGAAACGAGCGACAATGCTTTAATGCAATGATGATCTGCTGCGTATTTTTAGGTTACGCGTTGCACACAGCCACATTCCGTTAAAACCGATTGGACACCACAACTCATGCCATCTGCAATTCATTCTGATATCGACAATATTCCAAATGCATCGCTCCACTTGCAAGTTACCGCACAAGCAACGGCTAAACATCCAAATGATATACTCGTTATTTTGCTTGATACGGATGCGCTGTCAGGATTACCAACGACTTTATCACCAACCACACAGCAGGCCATTCAAACCAGTGCCAATCGTGCAGGTTTTACCGCAAAACTCGGCGAAACATTACCACTGTATCAAGCTGAACAAGATGGTTTTGAACAAGTGCTTATCGTTGGTGCAGGCACACTGAATCAGTTGACAGCAGGTCAAGCGCAAAAACTCGCTGCGAGTATCATCAAAGCCATCGGTGAGCGCAACACCCATGCAATGATTAGCATTGAAGGCATTCCTGATACAGTGATTGAGCCATTCGCACTTGCACTGGCGAATAAAAACTATCATTTTGATTTGTATAAAACCAAAAAATCAACCGCCAAACTGACTCAAATCACCTTGCAAACTGCGCAAGCGGATGAACTTCAAGCGCGCATTAACCTCGTCAATGCAACGCATATTGGACAAAATTTTACTCGCCATCTCGGCAATCAACCGGGCAATGTATGCTTCCCAGAATATCTCGCAGAACAAGCAATCGCTCTCGCTGCAGAATTTTCTGATGTGCTCAAAGTCACTGTGCTGGATGAAGATCAAATGGCCGCACTCGGCATGAATTCATTTCTTGCCGTCTCCAAAGGTTCTGAGCGTCCGGGGCGTTTGATTACCTTGGAATACACAGGTAAAGCGGATCAAAGCAAACCCGTCGTCCTCGTCGGTAAAGGCGTGACTTTCGACACGGGCGGCATTTCTATCAAGCCAGCGGCTGGCATGGAAGACATGAAGTTTGACATGAGCGGCGCGGCGTCAGTACTCGGCACTATCCGTGCTGTTTGCGTTGCCAAGTTGCCACTCAACATCGTTGGCGCGCTCGCTTGCGCAGAAAATATGCCTTCAGGTCGCGCGACTCGTCCGGGCGATGTGGTCACCTCCATGAGTGGTCAAACCATTGAAATTCTCAACACCGATGCAGAAGGTCGTTTGGTGCTGTGTGATGCATTGACCTATATCGAACGTTTTAATCCTGAAGTCGTGGTCGATATGGCGACATTGACGGGCGCATGTATCGTTGCATTGGGCGAAGTGGTTTCGGGTCTATTCAGCCCTGATGATGAACTGGCCAATGAACTGCTTGCCGCAGGTTTAGCCGCCCATGATCGCGCGTGGCGCTTGCCACTCCTTGAGGATTATCAAGAGCTACTGGATTCGCCTGTCGCAGATATGGCGAATATCGGCGGACGTTTTGCGGGTGCAACAACTGCGGCGTGTTTCTTGTGGCGCTATACCAAACAATACCGCTGGGCGCATTTGGACATCGCTGGAACAGCCAATACAACTGGCGCAAACAAAGGCTCGACAGGTCGTCCAGTGCCACTGTTGATGCAGTTCTTACGTCAGCGTGCAGGTGTATAAACGTTGGTGACCAGTGCTGTAAGCTTTTATTTATTAAATGACGAGAAGGTGAACCAAGAAGCGTTCGCCTGTCGTCTCTGCCAACGGGCATTGCAAGAAGGTTTGCCGCTGTTTGTTTGGTGTGAATCGCTGGATGTGATGGAACGTTTTGATCAATTGCTATGGACGTTTCAAGCATCGAGTTTTGTACCACACGAGATTGACGATCCGAAGGCACCGATTTGTTTAGGATTGACTGTTCCTGATGCGTTTTTAAAGTCTGAGCAGAAAGTTGGCTGTTTGAATTTAACCTCTCAAGCTGCTGATGCTACACAGTTCGACCGTGTTCTTGAAATTATTGAAGCGAATGATGCCGCCAAAGCCGCAGGACGCGAGAGATTTAAGGGATATAAACAACAAGGCATTACGCCGACCACACATCAGATTAAATAACTGATCGTTTGTTCAATTGAGCTTGAGAGAATCACGTATGTCACTACAACTTGGCGCAAATTTTCCTAGTCGTTGGCTCGCTGCTGAAAAAGGCG
>JACMMY010000272.1 GCA_014378805.1 Moraxellaceae bacterium | reverse complement strand
CGCTTTTTTTTGCCAAAATGTCCCGACCGCCCTGCAAGTTTCTAATTTGTATTATCTTCATGTGACTGAAGTTTTAAGCATCGTGAGTATTTTATGCTTAAATGTTTTACTCGTTTTTATTCTATATACGCGCAAAAAAAATCCAAACTCAACACTGCCGGGTAATATTCAACTGTATTTTATTGGTCAGCCATTGGCACTGTATGCCATTTTAAATGGTATTCCACAACTGGTGACTGGATTGTTGTTGGGCGTTTTGCCTTTTTTGGGACTCATTTTGTTTAATCGTAAGCATGTATTCTTCGCAACATGCTTAATGTGGATTGAAATTGTAGGCTTGGCAATTGCCGTCAGTGCGGGACTATTGCCCAATGCGCCGTTGTTTATTGATCAAGTGAAACCCGCACAAGTTCCGATGGCTTTTTTGTTGGTTCAGATTTTGATGAGTGCCCCAATCGCAGCGGTTGTTTATATTATTGGGCATTCGTTGATGCAGGGTATCGTCCTGCGAGAAAAGAAGATTCTTGAGCTATCGCGGCGAGATGGATTAACGGGTCTATGGAATCGACGTTATTTAAATGAAGTTTTAGAACATGAGATTGCACTGACGCATCGCAATTTGTATTGTTTGTCAGTATTAATCTTGGATTTAGATTTTTTCAAGAAAATTAATGACACGTATGGACATCAAACTGGTGATAAAGTGCTGCTTGCAACAACTGCAGTACTTCAAAAATGCGCACGGACGACGGATTATGTGGGTCGGTTTGGGGGAGAGGAGTTCATCGTCATCTTACCGAATTGTGATGCCAGAATGTCGATTGAGGTGGCTGATCGTTATCGGAAGTCCATTGAAGCGCAGAAAATCACTGTGGGTGATTACAGTGTTCAGGTTACAGCCAGCTTCGGTGTCACGACGATGCTACCGAGCAATACCTGCCAATACAACATGCAAGTATGTTTAGATGATCTGATTAATACTGCAGATAAAGCATTATACGAAGCGAAAGAACTAGGCAGAAATTGTGTCAAATTTAGACACTTAAGTGAGGACATACAAGTTTCATTGTAAGTTGATTGAACATTCGAACTGTAAAAATAACATCACGCATTCTTGTGATTTAGAGGCGTGATGCTTTACAACAGAGGCTCTAATGACAGCCAGAGCTTTTAGATGGCTGCGGACTTTTCCATTGTACGGGTTGTTCGGCAGGTTTATTTGGATTGGACGGGCAAGAGCCACAGGAATTACAACCACTGCCGCATCCGCCGCCTGTGCTGATGGATGGTTCTAGCCATTTCGCAAGCTTGTTCCAGCCTTTTGAGTTTAAGGTATGAGCAAGTTGACGTTGTTGGTTTGAGATCCATTTGGGCATCATCCGGCGTAGCATAAAAAAGATGCTCCATCCGAGCAATCCTGCGATCACCAGCCCTTGGACGATATTGCCGATGATTGCGTGACTATCGTTGACAACACTCATAGCAGTGCCTCCGCCACATGATAGGTGATCAGTGACGCGCCATACGCCAGTGAAAATAAATAAAAGGTCATGATGCCGACATATTTCCAAGACCCTGTTTCACGGCGAACGGTTGCCAGTGTTGCAAGGCATTGCGGTGCAAAAATAAACCACGCTAATAAAGACAGTGCTGTTGGCAACGACCACTGTGCTGCGATCAGACTGCCGAGTTGATGACTCACGGCGTCTTCATTACCTGACAAGGCGTAGACAGTACCGAGCGCAGCAACCACCACTTCGCGTGCAGCCATACCCGGAATCAATGCAATACAAATTTCCCAAGTAAAACCAATTGGAGCAAATATCGGCGCAATGAGATGTCCGAGCTGTCCTGCAAAACTATAATCAATCGGGGGTAAAGTCGCGCCAGCAGGCGGTTGCGGAAAATAAGCCAAGAACCACAAAATCACGATCAGCGCCAGAATGATGCCGCCTACGCGTTTAAGAAAAATCGAAGCACGTTCATAAAGGCCAATACTGACACTACGCCAACTCGGCATGCGGTAACTTGGGAGTTCCATCAGTAGGGCATGTTCGCTTTGGTCAGTACGGAATTTTTTCATCACGGTTGCGACAATCAGTGCACTGACGATCCCGCCAAAATACAGTACGAAAAGCACTAAACCTTGTAAATTAAAGAAACCCCACACCGTTTTTACGGGAATAAAGGCACTGATTAATAGTGCATAGACAGGTAGTCGTGCCGAGCAAGTCATGAGCGGTGCAACCATGATTGTTGTTAAACGATCACGTGGATCACTGATACTGCGCGTTGCCATAATGCCCGGAATTGCACAGGCAAAACTGGATAATAAAGGAATGAACGCACGACCTGTTAAACCCGCACGGAACATCAGACGGTCCAATAAAAATGCGGCACGAGGCAGATAGCCAGACTCTTCTAATACCAAGATAAAGAAAAATAAAATTAGAATCTGCGGTAAGAATGTCAGTACCGTACCCAGTCCAGCAAAAATTCCATCTTTTAATAAACTATGGAGCATGCCTTCGGGTAGGAATGAAGTCGTCCAATCACTGACCGTCGTCACGACAAAACCTATGCCATCCATAAACGGCGCTGCCCAAGTAAATACAGCTTGGAAAATAAAAAACATTAACAAGGCCAGTATCATCAGTCCGAACACGGGATGCAGTAAAATGCGGTCTAAGGCATCATCGCGCTGGTCGGTAGAGCGCGGCATCACAACAGTGTCGGCAAGTAGCGCGCGAACTTCAGCATGAATGTCATCAAGTTCTGTTGCCGCTGCTTTGACCGCAGGCAATAAGGGAATTTGACTTTCTAATTGCGCAAGCAGTGCCGCTGAACCATGACGTTTAACCGCGACGGTTTCAACGATAGGCACCCCTAAGCGTTCAGCGAGTTTGGCGACATCTATTTTGATCCCACGGCGTTCTGCATCATCCATCATATTGAGTGCGATCACCGTCGGACGACCCAAACGAAGGATTTCCAACGCGAAACGCAAATGCAACCTCAGGTTTGTCGCATCCATCACGCAGACCAATAAATCAGGTAATACTTCACCTGCCAATTCGCCTAAACATACTGCACGAGTGACTGCTTCATCTGGACTAGTTGCGTCTAAACTATATGCACCCGGTAAATCGAGAACCCGAACTTGACGGCCTGAAGGGAGCGTAATCACGCCTTCTTTGCGTTCGACGGTGACGCCTGCATAGTTAGCGACTTTTTGGCGTGCGCCCGTCAGTTGATTAAAGAGAGACGTTTTTCCACAGTTCGGATTACCCACCAGCGCGATATGTTCCGCCATACGGCTAGTGACATTATCTGTATCGTTTATCACAATCGTATTCATGCGGTTTGTGCCTCAACGAGTATGCGTTTCGCTTCACTCTTGCGTAAGGCAAAACGCGTAAAACCAATCTGAACCAAAATAGGATCGCCGCCAAAAGGTGCTACCGTGATGAGGCGCACAAGTTCACCAGGCACAAATCCAAGTTCTCTCAGTCGGTGCGCGATTGTATCAATGTTGCCAGCGTATGCATCATGTTCAGCATAATCAGTGGGATGTGAGTCTTCAACCGATAGGATGATCGCAGTAACATTTTTTGATAGATCAGAGAGGCGCACAGGAACAGATAACCTAAATATGAATGAGAACTATTCCTAGTTTCAACCTTTAGCAGAAGCCTGTCAAACGCTATTTGTGCTAAAGATTGTGTTCTCTGAGTCGAGGGATAATTATGGATCGGAAATTTTTGATGTGAAATTTCCGATTTTTTAGCGGCTTTAACAAACGTTTCGTTTTGTGAAATTAAACGTTTAGCGGCAGCATGGCGTGTGCACTCACAGCTTGATAAATACACAGTAAACCGCAGACAAGAAGTAACATAAACGTCAGCGCTGTGCCCCAAAAACGTCCAAACTTAAACGATTCTTTAAAGGACAGCGCATAACCGTGTAGTAACCGTGCTATCACCAGTGTGGCGCCTAAAACATGCAGAAGAATGCTGGGAAGATGACTTAACTCAAGTATTCCGATCAGGATTAGGATCAAGGGGACATATTCGGAAAAATTACCGTGAGCACGAATTCGTCTCAAGAGCACTGGGTTGCCACCATCCCCAAAACTAACGCCATGACCGCGCAGGACAATGATTCGGTAACTGAGTACGAGATACAACAGTGCTAGGATTCCGGCATAGAGCGGCGTGGCGATCATTATTATTTTTCCAATGGATTTGGGGTATTTAAAAGACGACATAGGGAGGATTGCGTATCTCTCCCTATGAGAGCCAAATGCGATGTTGTCCACGATATTTTATCGATGATTTAAGCCAAGTAAGCTGAGCCGCCATCATCTTTACGCCACTCTGTATCGCTTTTGATGACTTTTTCTATGCGATTGGCAATTTTAATGGCGATCGCCACTGATTTTTCAACCAGCTCGTCTTCATTTGAATTGTGCAAAGGGAAGTTGTTGATGAGTGAAGCAAAAATCGTTGCAGCCATTTTGGCGACAACCGCTTCACTGTTTTGTAGCTGCATGAATTCTTCTTTGGGGGTATCCATTTTATGATTCCTTCCATAAAAAACGATGTCAAAAAACTGGTGTAGTGCGTTGATCTAACATAGCAATAGAACAAAAAGAAGTCAAATACAAAGCTACAATCATTAAACGTTAAATAATTATATTTAATAATTATTTAACGTTTAATGACTAAAATAGTTTTTGGGGTGTTTGCATATTAAACCTGTATATTTTTGATCAACGCATCCTGCGCTTTGTTAATTAATTGAGCATGAATTTTGAAGAATTCTCCAAACCGTGGATGTTATTAATATATTGTATTTTAAGTGTTTAAAAAGGCGGTAACTGCTCAAAAGCAATTACCGCCTAGTGGCTCAAAGTGGTTTTAAATGGATATCAGCGATTTCGCTAAAACCAAACAATTAAAACAATGGATTTTTAAGTTTGATATACCACAGTTGCGAGCGGCGTTCAGACGGTTTGCCGTTCACAAGTGTATAGGTGTAACCGGTTGCGCCCTTGTCATCGCTAATCACGCCGGTGTTGCTGACAAACAGGGTGGTTGGATCGACGAGTTTGCCGCTTGAGTCTTTGGCTTCAAAGGACAGACCGAAGTCATTATCATTAGTCAGCGCAAGGGTGTGGCTGTCGATCAATGCCAAGCCTTCAGCTTTTTCCATAATCCAACCATAATCCTTGAGGTCGCCCAAATAGGTTTTGCTGATACGCGTGACACCCAGTTCAAGCAGTTTTGCTGGATCTTTGATCTTTTCTAACTCATCTGTCCCTGATTTGATGTTGCTGATATCGGTCGCGCCTTTCAGATCAAGTATATAGAGCTTATTGTGGATTTTGCCATCAGCGAATGTCCCTTGTTCGATGGTGACGAAACGACCTTTGCCCAATGAAACGAGGTCACCCAGTTTTGCTTTGCCTGATTTGCCATCTTCCCAATCTGAGGGTGTGATCGGGTAAGCGTAAGTTTTACTGGTTTTGGTGGCTGGGTCGAATTCAACTAAGCGAGTAAACAGCGCAGTGTTTTTGCTGATATCCAGCGTACTTTGGATTGCTGCATACAGTTTGCCACCATCGCCAAAGACGAGACCTTCACAGCCACGGTTGGCTTGGCGCTTGGCAATAACCGAAGGAAGTCCTGTAGTGGGACCAAATTTTTCAACAATTTTGCCTGTAGCGATTTCAATTTTTGCCACAAATGGGCCGTATTCATCACACGTCCAAATATGTTTTTTATCAGCATCTAAGGCTAGTGCTTCGGTGTCCAAACCATTGATATCTGTTGCTAGGCTTGTCAATTTTTCTGATAAGGCGGTTTCTTTACTTGAGCCAATCGCGTCGCTTGGCAGTGGTCTTCCTGATATTTTTTGACCGTTGACGTTAAGTTCTTTTTTATCAGAAATTTTCACGCCTGAGCTGTCTACCGTGAGTTTGACTAAAGTCGGAGCAAAGTTAGGTGCAGGGAACACTTTGGTTGCGATACCCCCAATCAATGCCGGAGAGTCTGCGTTTGGACCTCGGTCAGTGATCGCGTAGAAAGTTGATACGCCATTGTTTGTGCCTACAAATGCCAATCCTGAACCTGCTGCTAACGGAAAACCTTTCGGGAATCGTTTGAGTAGATTCGCATCCGTTCCCGTATAAGGCACGTATTCGTCTGGCACGACGTGACGTTCTATTTGAGTGACGATCCCATCACTAAAAGTTTCTGTGGATTTACCGAGCGTTTCAGCCTCTACAGCCAGTAAGTGGTTTTTTGCAGTGGCGGTATCAATCAGCGTCGCAACGATGCCCATATCGCTCAGTAGTTTGCTCAGGTTCGCTGAAAATTGAGTGGGTGTGCTGTTGAACGCAATACTTGCCGCTTTGAGTTTATCGACGCTGCTGCTTGGGATCTGAATGCCATTGCTACTGTCGCCATCACTGTCGAGGGTTTGCAATAATACAGCACGATTTAAGGTAGAGTCGCTGAGGTTTCCTTGCGTGTCGACACCATTATTCAGCGCTTTCAATAATAAACGGTCACTGGCTTTAGCATTACCTAAATCGATATTACCTAGTTTAAAACTGACGGTTTCGCCCGCGATGTATTTGAACTGACCATTTGCATCTGTCGTGCCTTTTTGGCTGCCACTGTCATAACTCACACCTGCAACTGCAGCATCGATCAGCACACCCGTTTTGACGATTGGTGTTGGTGTAGATTTGTCGTTGTTGTCATTCTGACAAGCGGTGACTAATAGCGCACTGATGGCGAGTGCCAAGACTGTCATTTTAGATTTCATGTGATCCCCAAAAAAAGCACTAGATAAATGATTTATCAATACTATTGAGGTTTTATGACAGCGATGTGACTGATACGTTAACCGTTTATGAATTTTATATTTATGATAAATTATTGATAGTAATAGAAATGTTAACTATTTTGAAATTAAATTTGACAATGGTCTAATTTAATTGGAATATATATTCCATATAGTTTGATTAATAAACACCGAGTGGATGCCAATGGCACGTCGTACCCAAGCTCAACTTGCCGAAACCCGACAAGCCATTATCGCTTCTGCAAAGCAGTTGTTTTCTGATAAAGGTTTTGCACGGACTCAAGTTGCTGAAATTGCTCAGAATGCCGGTGTGGGCATGAGTGCGTTTTACGGGCAGTTCGAGGATAAGAGTCAGCTGTTTTTATTCATCCTCAATGAAGTGTTTACTGAGCTACATGCGGCTATTGTTAAAGTCCGTCAAGACGTCAATCTGAATGCGCCGCTTGAATCGATTTTGGCGACACAGCAGATTTATGAGTTGATTTTTGAAACGTTAAACAAGCATGCACAAATTACTTTATCAATGTTTCGTTCAGGATTTTCAGCAATTCCGGGGCTTGAAACGTGGTACTGGCACATTTGTGATTCAGTTGCAGCAGAACTGAGTCAGAATTATCAGGAAGCAGAAGCGGCGGGTTTGGTTGAAATTGGCAGCCACCGCGATATGTCCGATGCCATGGTAGGCATGGTGCAACATCTGGGTTATCGGATGGTGTTGCAAGGTTCGCCGACGCCGATGGAAGCGGCAAAGATGTGTACGCGCTATACGATCGGTAGCTTGCTCATGAGCATGCCGCGCGATAAATTATCGCAAGTGATGCCGCTGTGGGCGGCGATTCCTGTCTGACAAGTGTAGTTCAAACTTGCAGCCCTTTTATCCAATACGAAGACCGTGAGAAATATCATGACCGCGCCTGAAGAACAGCAGAATGTAACGCCTGAAATATCCACACAGCCTAACGGGACGATTCAAAAAGTCACTTCAGCAAAACCAGCCGCGAAGCCGAGAGCTGCCGCTAAACCCGCTGCAACAAAGGCGACTGTAACGAAACCAGCCGCAAAAGCCGACGTGACCCCTGTGATGCCTTCAGAGGTGCTGGAAGTTGCGGTGATTGGTTCTGGATTTTCGGGTCTGGGTATGGGTATTCGCTTGAAAAAAGCAGGCATGACCAATTTCCGCGTATTTGAAAAAGCGGGAGATGTCGGTGGTACGTGGCGTGATAACGTCTATCCAGGTTGTGCGTGTGATGTAAAATCACAGCTGTATTCGTATTCGTTTGAGCCTTCGGCTGAATGGTCAAATGCGTATGCCAATCAAGGTGAAATTCTAAAATACATCCGCTTTTGTGCCACTAAATACGGAATGTATCCGTTCATGCGCTTTAACTCTAAAGTCGTCAGCGCGACTTTTAATGCAGAACAAGGTGAATGGTTGCTAACAATCGAAGGCGGCGAGTTGGTTCGTGCCAAGAACATCGTTGCGGCGCCGGGTCCATTTGCAGATCCGAAAGATCCGCATATCAAAGGTTCAGCTGATTTTAAAGGCACGATCGTCCACACTGCGCGTTGGGATAAGAACGTTGAGTTAAAAGGTAAACGCGTTGCGCTGATTGGTACTGGTGCAACTGCTGTCCAAGTGGGGCCGGCGATCGCACCAGAAGTGGGTCATCTCACCGTGTTTCAGCGCACGGCAAACTGGATCATGCCACGTCCAAATCCAAATCTGAGCGATGCAGAGAAACAAGAAAGTCGCGATAATCCGCTCAAAATGAAAATAAATCGTTTAAAAAATTATTGGTTGAATGAAGCAACAGCGCCATTTCTCATTTTGAAATATGATGCGTTCAAATCAGTGCCTTCTTCGATCTCGACAAGCTATCGCCAAAAGAAAGTCAAAGATCCTGTACTCCTTAAAAAACTCACCCCAAATTATAAGTTTGGTTGTAAGCGCGTACTGGTCTCAAGTGATTGGTATCCGACTATACAACGTGAAAATGTGACGTTGGAAGTGTCAGGCATTAAACAGATCACGCCAACGGGTATCGAGACGGTTGATGGTAATTACTATGAACTTGATGTGATCATCTTCGCGACGGGTTATGAAGTCCGTAATACTGGCGCACCGTTTAAGGTTCATGGTCTGAACAATGCGTCATTGGATGACAAATGGAAAGATGGTGCCGAAGCTTTTGATGGCATTGCTACCAACAATTTCCCGAATTTATACTTCTTGGTTGGGCCATTTACAGGGCCAGGTCATACCTCGGTGATTGCGTATGCGGAGGCGCAGATCGACTATGTATGGCAGGCGATTGAGCTGCGTAAACAAATGAATCTGAAGTACATCACTGTTAAGCCAAAAGCAGAAGCAGGATTTGTAAAAACCATGGATCAACGTAGCGAACATACGGTGTGGAAGTCAGGTTGTGCAAGCTGGTATCTCAGTCCAAATGGTCGTAACAATGTGCTTTATCCAGGTTTTAATGCGGAATATCGTATGCGAATCATGCGCTTTAATCCTGCGAACTATCTATTGATGGGTGCGGATAATGCGCCAGTTAAAGCGTCGTTGCGTGATCATTTAAGTACCGTAAAAAGGGCGTTTACAGCGTAACTGAATACGCAATGCGGTATCATGAAAACCGTCTGTTTGTATAAGCAGGCGGTTTTTTTAGTTCTGTTAAAAGTGAAACATCGAGTTCAATATGCCTAAAGCCATCGTGCGTCATATTCTTGTCAAAGACCGGGCGTTATGTGAGCAGCTCAGAACGCGAATTGCCAAAGGCGAGGATTTCGCCAAACTTGCGAAACAATTCTCAACCTGTAGCTCGGCGAAGCGCGGCGGTGAGTTGGGTGAAATCAGCAAAGGCCAGTTAGTTCGTCCGATTGACAACATTGTATTTAATAAACCAGAACACGTCGTCCATGGCCCAGTAAAAAGTCAGTTCGGGTTTCATTTGGTTGAAGTGAAGTTTAGGTATTAGTTTTTAGTTAATTGATTTATTTTTGATTTGAATGGTTTTCTTGTAAAGATAGAATGGCGCGCAGTCAGGTAATGTGTGAAATAGAGAATTAAAAGCAATGATTGAAGAAAATAAGAATGTAGCAGAGTCCATCTGCTCTTTAGATTGGAATAATGAACTATCTATTCAACAAAATGGTATTCAATCTGTTTTGGATATGGTTAAAAACAACCAGTTAGATGTTAAAAATTTGATTCAGCCATCTTTAGGTAAGCAGTATTGGGAAAATTCAGCTCGTGTGCTCTTACAATTGCCGCAAGAGTTCATATCTGGAAATGAAGGGTTATTACTTGATGCAATACAGGATATTAATTGGCCTGGCACTGAACTTATTATAGAGTTGCTATCTCGTCAGCCTATATCTACCATAATTCAATTATATAAAAATGCTTATGAAAATACCAAGTTGGTAGAGGATGATCTTTGGGTACGTGGTTTGTATTTGTTGGGTGAGAAGTTAAATACTCAGAATAATCTGGATGATATTTTGGCGAAAATGAGACTGTATTTAGACAGCATGGGATGATGAGAAAATCTTATATCATTCACCACCAGCAAGCTTAGGCCGCAATAAGCTAAAGCTCGCGTAGGTTGGGCAGACGCAGGAAGCCCAACAATACATTGGATTAAAATAAGTTTTTGTAGTTAAGCGAACGACACCTACATATTCGTTGGGCTTCGTTCCTCAGCGACCAACCTACAAAATCAGCCCAACTTACGCGCGTTGAATGATTGGCTGAAGCCCATCGTACGCTTGCTATGAGAGAAAAATAATGAGTAAATTAAATGAGTGGTTATCACGATCATGTCTTGAGTTAGATTTGTCATTGGAATCATTAATTGAGATAAGTCTTCCAAACGGAGTGAAATTTCGAAATATGGTTTTAATTCCAAATCTAGGATCACAAAAAGGAATGCTCATATTAAACTATTTTGATGATTTAAAAGGTCAATCAACAGCCTTTAAAAATGCTGGTTACGGTTATTCAGTTTTGGGTGAACCTTATCCAAACGAAACTTATGACATAGAATCGTTTAAAGAAATGTATAGGGATTGGGGATGGTTCGGCTATCCAATTCAAAAGCCAAGTTGGATGTGAGAAAATTTTGTCAGCCAGCGTGTTGTGGGCTTCAGCCCAAGACCCGCACTCCGTCATTGACTCAAAGTGTTCCGCAAACGGTCGTTTGTGCAACACTTCAAAAACAATAACGTGCTTAACGATTTAACCCATTACGGGGTTGTGAAGTTTTTATAACGAAAACTTGCTACCCATCACAAAGAGGCGTTGATAGGTGGACGGCAGTAAACGCTGCAAAAGATCCACGCCATACGCTTCTGGCCCGATCAAGACGCGGCGCTTGTTGGCTTTAACCCCATCCAAAATAATCTGCGCGGCTTTCGATGCAGGAATCCGCATCAATTTATCCGCCGAAGCTTTGGATTTTTTAAGATCCATGCCGAGTTTGGAGACGTTGGGACTCATCTCTGCG
Organism: Moraxellaceae bacterium; assembly: GCA_014378805.1. Classification (GTDB taxonomy): domain Bacteria; phylum Pseudomonadota; class Gammaproteobacteria; order Pseudomonadales; family Moraxellaceae; genus Aquirhabdus. The sequence goes on along the minus strand of JACMMY010000272.1, from coordinate 5,678 downwards.
GTATGTGCGATATTGGTTTTGATGCCGCCCGGATGAACGCAGGTTGCACTCACGCCGTAGTTGCTTAAATCCAACTCTTGGCGCAATGACTCCGTAAAGCCGCGTACAGCAAATTTACTGGCGTTATACGCACTTTGTGACGGTTGCGCCGTTAAGCCAAAGATACTCGACGTGTTAATGATATGTCCATCGCCGCTTTCTTTCAGGTAGGGCAAAAATGCTTTGGTGCCATAAATCACGCCCCAGAAATTCACCGCCATCATGCGTTCATAATCATGAATCTCATGACCTTCGACGGTATTGATCATGGCAATGCCTGCATTATTAAAAATCAAATTCACTTTACCGTGTTCTTTTCTAACCTTATCGGCCCATGCATAGACTTGCGCTTGCTCAGCGGTATTCACCACATCAACCGTGACTTTGACAGGATAGGGCTTGAGCAGTTCGACGGTTTGATCTAATCCCTTTTTGTTGATGTCACTGAGTGCGACGTGACAACCTGCTTTTGCCAGCAGCACCGCGAGTTGCTGCCCCATGCCAGAGCCTGCGCCCGTGATTGCCGCTACTTTGTTATGAAAGGTTTTCATGATGATTCTCGATTAAACGCCACTTATTTTAAAGGTTATATCCCGAATTCACGTCAGGTAAATTCGGATAGGTGGATAAATGATAGATAGGTAAAAATAATAATGTATTTGACAATTTTTACTGTCAACTACATTGGATCAATCTGTTTTTGCATAGCTTTTTACTGAGGCTTTTATAATGCCTGCAATATTTTTTCTGCTTCGGCGTAGTTCATGTATTTAGGCACGGCATAAATCCCATGCGCCTCGGCAAATGCAGCTTTGATCATGTCAGGGAAATCTTGGCGATTGATGCCTTTGATTTGGGTGTCAATCTTGAGATCAATCAGTAATGATTTGACTTGTTGTATAAAAATATCAGCGGCTTGTTGATCATTGAAATGACCCTCAACCAATCCTGCGCGCTGTGCGAGAGCCGCTAAGCGTTTGGCAGAAACGTGGCGATTAAACTCAAGCACATGAGGCATCACAATCGCGTTTGCTCGACCATGCGGTACACTGTAATACGCGCCCAATTGATGCGCAATCGCATGCACATAACCCAGCCCAGCTTGATTCAGCGCCAGTCCAGCATAGTGCGAGGCAAGAGCCATCGCTTCGCGCGCTTCAAGATTTTTGCCATCCGCCCAAGCCTTCGGTAGATTTTCAAAAATCAGCCGAACCGCAGCTCCTGCATAATAATCAGTTTCTGCATTCGCAAAGGTACTCACCCACGCTTCCAGCGCATGCGTCAACGCATCCATTCCTGTATCCGCAGTCACCGTGCGCGGCATTCCTTGCATGATTTTTGGATCGAGAGCGGTTGCCAACGGGACGACTTTAGGATCGATCACTAAACCTTTTTGATGAGTTTGATTGTCAGAGAGTACCGCGCCAATGGTCACTTCGGAACCTGTGCCTGCGGTGGTTGGAATCACAAATAGCGGCAGAGATGGCTTACGGCTTTTTAGAATACCGATCAGTTGTTTAGGAGATTTCTGATTGGCTGCGGATAATGCCATGACTTTAGCGGCATCAATCGCGGAGCCACCCCCGATTGCCAAAACGCTATCGCATTTTGAAGATTTTAATAATATCAAACCATCATCGACCACCTGAAAAGTCGGATCAGGGGTCACACCAGAAAAGATAGAAGTCTTAATACCAAATTTTTGTAGTTCAGTTTCGATGGGTTGAATCACACCTAAACCGAGCAGAACCGCATCCGTCACGATTAATACGTGCGTCATGCCTAACTGCGAGATGCTTGCACAAAGTTTCAATGCCGAGTCAGCACCGATAAAGACCAATGGCCTTGGCGCTGGAATGACGAGGGTAATCGCTTTAACGGCAGCAAGTTGCGCTTTGGCTTTAATACGCGTGGTGAGGTTGGACATTTTTTAATTCGCTCATGATTCAGGGTTTAAGTTATAAGACATTTTTACCATGATTTCACTGGCAGAAATCGTCTAGTATCGATGATCAGTTTGGCGAGTTTTCCCTTTTATTTTTATAATTGACATTGTTAATTGTCAGAAATATATAGTATGGTTCTGGCGCGACATCATGGCGAGGGTCAAGTGGGGTTTAAGCGCATGCTCCGCAAACGTGCACCGAAGTTACCACCTGCAATGTTTCCTCAAATTGCAGCGCATTGAGAGTCATTTTTGATTGTCCATAAAAGATCATTCAAATGATCTTTTATGGAGTATTGATTGATCGGCGTCATTGTTTTTGGTGTCGATTCAGTCGTTTTGATTGTTGATGTTTAAGGAGGTCATATATGCCGAGCATTCAAGCCAGAGTCGCGCGTTATGCGATGGCCCAGCAAATGAAAAAAGCCCCACAACGCGAGATGAAACCGTCATCTGTGAGACGTGCGGTAGCGAAAGGTTTGGGTTATATGCCCGTACCCAAAGGCGTGACGATTAACCAGATGCAAGTCGGTGCAGTTTCTGTGGAGGTGATTCGTCCACAAACGCACTGCAATAATCACAACGCTTTGTTGTATCTGCATGGCGGTGGTTATGTGGCGGGTAGCCCGAAGACCCATCGTGCCTTTGCTGCGCGTCTTGCACTTGCGCTGAATTGCGAAGTGTGGGTACCGGATTATCGTCTTGCGCCAGAGCATCCATTTCCAGCAGGGTTGTATGATACGGCGGATGTGTGGACCGCTTTTCTTCAAGCACACACAGGCAAAAAAATCCAACTCGGCGGAGAATCGGCAGGGGGAGGGATGTCACTTGCGCTGTGTTACTTGCTGCGCGAACGCGCGGTGCCTTTACCCGATCAGTTATTTTTGCTCTCACCTTGGTTGGATCTCCGCATGGCGGGTGACAGCTATACCCGTAATAATGCACGTGATGTTCTTGCCAGATCCCTGACGACCGAAATGGGCTGTGCGCGACATTATGCAGGCGAAGAGGCGCGCACTCATCCGCTCATGTCACCTCTACTCGGTGATCCAAAAGGGTTGCCGCCCACATATGTCATGGTTGCGGATACAGAAATTTTTGAAGATGACAGTCGTGCGTTTGTGATTCATGCGCGCGAAGCGGGCGTCAATGTAACGTTTGAAGTCGGTCATGGCTTATGGCATGCGTGGCCACTATTTGCGCCGTTCATTCCAGAGAGTATCCATTCAATTCGCAACCTTGCGCATTGGATCAGAAAGCATTCGCATTAAGATTTGTCTTGATCTCTGTCTCTGCGTCATTGGGCTGGATGAAAATCTTACCCACTTTTTTTGTATAACATCTTTACGAAAAAATACGATTATCTCGATAAAATCAGCATCAGGCATGAAGTTCGCCTGTTATATTGATCTGGGTGTTTTGATGTTTTTTTATGATTTATTAAAAGTTCTGGAGAACAGAAATGAGTACGTTTGATTCAATTAAATCAACGATTAAAAATGCAATGTCGGAAGCTCAAGAAAAAGCTACTTCAGCATTTGCTGAAGTTCAAGATAAAGCAACCGCAGCACTTGCAGAAGCCCAAGAAAAAGCCAATGAAGCTTTAGAAAGTGCTAAAGAAATGGCGGAAACTGCCAAAATCAAAGCTGAAGAAGAGTTCGCTAATGTAAAAACTCAAGCGACTGAATTTGCAAATAAAGCCGAAGAAGAATTTGCCAATGCAAAAACTCAAGCCACTGAATTTGCTCATAAAGCGGTAGAAGCGTCGAAATCGAAGCTGGCTGATGCGGAAGATAAACTCAACGAAGTGGTTGGTAAAGCAAAATCAGAGCTAGACCAAGTTGTGCAAAAAATATCTTCTAAAGATACTCCGCCAAAAGCGTAAGTTGTTTTTGTAATAGGTCGATTAAGTGCTGGATTAAGTGGTAATGCGAGCGCAGGCTGGAGATTTCCATCCTGCGTTTTTTATGCTTACTGTTTAGGTTTTCTCATCTTTTAATACGAAACCGACTAATTTTTGCACCAGTGGTCCGACCATCATGATGGTTGGAAATGCGACAGAAAATGCAAACGCCCACGCCTTAAGCCATATACTGATAATATTGCTTACGAATCCGACATTAAAAATACTGATCACAAACGACATGATGCAAGACATCAGTAATGACATAAAAAACGAAAACACAATTCGTTGATATTTACGGTCGATCATTGGGGGCTCAAATATTTTGTAGTCTAGTGAGGCAGAATATTACTTGTTTCATTGCGTGAAGTGATGGATTTTGAACCGACAATTTTAATCTCATAGATTGTTGGGCTGACCAAATCTTCCCAACCAACGCGCGCTACACTCGCTGTTGATTGATTGTCCTGCAACGCAAGAGTTAATTCATATTAATCACTTTTCTACATTTTGGAAAATTTTGAACAGCCCCAAAATTTATTGCCAATGTTTTGACCTTTCTTTGTTTCCCTCATCATCATTGGGCTTTGACATGCTGGGCAGGTTTGGACATCCGTTTTTTCTTTTTCAGCAACAATGGTTTTAATATGCTTTACATGTTCTCGATTTGTTTTGAATGAAGGCGTGAGTCTGCCTGCTGTTATTTTCTTTGTAATTTCTGTCACTTGAACGTCCGTTAATACACGCTGCGTTTTTGACTTGATATATCGAATGTAGCCGCCGCCGTAAGTGACATTTTCAGGCATATCGGTTTTGAACGTGCTATCACCGACAAAAACAACAACGGAATGCATTTGTTGATCATTCAACTCCAATAAAGATTCCAGAGTTTTGACATGTTTATAGTTCTGGTGAAGTGGATTTTGAAATTTACTGGAATGTTTATAAATTTTTTGAGTCCACGTTTTCTGATGCGCGTTGCCAAAGATCCAACCTTTCATATTCTTGGTTTCAACCACAAAAACGCCATATTTCGAAACAATAATATGATCGATTTGGGTGGTTCCGTCTTCCGTTGGCAAGGTTACATTTTTGATTAAATGATATTTTTGTTTATCCAGAAAAAGCTTTGCAGTCAGATTGACGATAAATTCACCCATCACGCCTTTGAACCAAGGCGTTTTGAGGATCATTGCTAAAATTGCAAAGGGAGTTAGATACCAAATTGCGCCGAAGATTTGAGTAAAGAGTGGTGTTAAGTTCATTGTAAGTTCTCGTTATTGTTAATGATTTTTTAGTCTTTTGTAGGCTGCGGGCTTGCCCCAGCTTGTGAGCAAATTATGTTGCTGGGGTAAACCCCAGTCTACGCGCGCTAGCCACTTTATTTCAACAAGCTTGGATTTAGGCTTTCAGCTTGTGAAATAATTATTTGCATTGCATTAGTACAATGCTGAATTTCTTCATGGTATTTAGTCCAATTCTGGATTTTTTTATTGCCATGGAATATGTTATTGCGGAAACGATAAATTACGTAGAGCAAAAGAAATAATCTATCCTCATTATTTAGTGTACTAAATTGTTGTTGCAGTAGATTTTCTAGTTCTTTACATCTTTTTTGGTTCAATAGATTTTTTAGTAACTCTTTATTTTGATATCGGTTGTAAAAATGTTCTGTAGCGAGCTGAATTTTGGGGAGGACATACATACTTCCATAAGTAGTATATTTTTGGGCATAAAAACGAAGTTGTTCTGCCTTTAAGAATCCTGCGAAGCATTTCGATTCAAATATTG
>JACMMY010000271.1 GCA_014378805.1 Moraxellaceae bacterium | reverse complement strand
TTTTAATAATATTTTTTGTGATGACTTGAAAAAAACTGTATCAGACGCATATTGAATAGCACAAGCAGCTTACTGCTAAACGCATGATTTGATAGTCGGATTTTAATTTTCAGTTTTGATTTTCGAATCACACATTTTGAGATAAGGAGCAACACCGTGGGTAGAATTATTGGTATTGACTTAGGTACAACCAACTCATGTGTCGCCGTGATGGAAGGCGACAAAGTTAAAGTCATCGAAAACGTTGAAGGTACACGTACTACACCGTCAATCGTTGCGTATAAAGATTCAGAAATTTTGGTCGGTCAAAGCGCAAAACGCCAAGCCGTGACCAATCCAAAAAATACATTGTTTGCGATCAAGCGTTTGATTGGTCGTCGTTATAGCGATGACGTCGTACAAAAAGACATCGGCATGGTGCCTTACAAAATCGTGCAAGCTGAAAACGGCGACGCATGGGTTGACGTAAACGGCAAAAAATTAGCTGCACAGCAAGTATCTGCGGAAATCTTGAAAAAGATGAAGAAAACTGCAGAAGACTACTTGGGCGAGCCAGTGACCGAAGCGGTTATTACTGTGCCTGCATATTTCAACGACGCGCAACGTCAAGCGACTAAAGACGCCGGCTTGATCGCAGGTTTGGACGTCAAACGTATCATCAACGAACCTACTGCTGCGGCATTGGCGTTCGGTATGGACAAGCGTGAAGGCGACCGTAAAATCGCTGTGTATGACTTGGGCGGCGGTACATTCGATGTTTCAATCATTGAAATTGCTGATGTAGACGGCGATCAACAGTTTGAAGTGTTGGCAACCAACGGTGACACATTCTTGGGTGGTGAAGACTTTGATGCGCGTTTGATGGATTACTTGGTTGAGACTTTTAAATCAGAACAAGGCGTGAATCTGAAAAATGATCCACTCGCATTGCAACGTTTGAAAGAAGCAGCTGAAAAAGCGAAGATCGAATTGTCTTCTGCACAAAGCACTGAAGTGAACTTGCCTTACATCACTGCTGATGCGACTGGCCCGAAACATTTGGTCGTGACCATTACCCGTGCAAAACTGGAAGGTTTGGTTGAAGACCTGATCGCGCGTACCATTGAGCCATGCCGTATTGCAATGAAAGATGCTGGCTTGTCTATAGATGACATCGCAGATGTGATTTTGGTCGGTGGTCAAACACGTATGCCGAAAGTCATGGACAAAGTTAAAGAGTTCTTCGGCAAAGAGCCACGCAAAGACGTCAACCCTGATGAAGCGGTTGCGATTGGCGCGGCGATTCAAGGTGCGGTTCTGTCAGGCGACAAGAAAGACGTATTGTTGCTCGACGTGACACCTTTGACCCTTGGTATCGAAACCATGGGTGGCGTCTTAACCGGTATCATCGAAAAGAACACCATGATTCCGACCAAAAAATCACAAGTGTTCTCAACTGCTGATGACAACCAACCTGCTGTAACCATTCAAGTTTACCAAGGTGAACGTAAAATGGCTGCGCAGAACAAATCACTCGGTCGTTTTGACCTGACTGACATTCCGCCAGCACCACGCGGTATGCCACAAATCGAAGTGACGTTTGACATCGACGCGAACGGTATTTTGAACGTGTCTGCAAAAGATAAAGGGACTGGCAAAGCGCAAAGTATCCAAATCAAAGCGAACTCTGGTTTGTCGGATGAAGAAATCCAACAAATGATTCGTGATGCAGAAGCGAATGCAGAAGAAGACAAGAAATTTGTTGATCTCGCTGCAGCGCGTAACGAAGCTGACCAATTGGTTCATGGCACGCAAAAAGCTGTGAAAGATTTGGGTGACAAAGCGACTGAAGAAGAGAAGAAAGCGATTGATGCGGCGATTGATGAGTTAGAGCTATCAACTAAAGATAATGATGTTGATGCAATTAAAGCAAAAATCGAAGCGTTGTCAGCGGTTTCTATGCCACTGATGCAACGTGTTTACGCAGAAGCTGAAGCATCTCAACAACCACAAGGCGGCGAAGCTCCAGCGGGCCAAGCGCATGATGATGGCGTTGTCGATGCTGAGTTCACAGAAGTGAAAGAAGATAAGAAGTAATTCTTAGTTTCTGAGCTGTGAGTAAAAGAGCGAGCCGAGAGGTTCGCTTTTTTTTATGAGAATTTTTCGCAACTATCACCGCAATCAAAGTTCACTGAGCGGAGTCGAAGTGGACATCTCAAACTTCGGTGGTATGCGCCGCGCATTTCGACTCCGCTCAATGAGCTATAGTTGAGTAGGGTGCGCATTGCGAACCTTTAGGAATCAACATTGAATTTGGTGTGCGGTGCGCACCCTATATTTTGCTGAGCCAGTCGAAGTGGACATCTCAAACTTCGGTGGTTTTCGCCGTTCATTTCGACAGGCTCAATGAGCTATGATTGTGCTATTGAAAACGATGGGAACAACAATGAGCAAAAATGACCGTTTAGGTGAACCAACATCACTATATTTTAAAACCACCTATGTTGTTCAGGAGAGCGACATCGATGGTTTAGGGCATATGAATAATACGGTTTACCTGAGATTGATGGAAAATCTGGCGTGGGAGCATTCTAAGCATTTGGGTTTAGGTGTGGAGGAGTTTCAGCGGATCGGTTCGGCAATGGTTGCGCGTGAACATCGGATGACGTATTTGGCAGCGTTGTTCTTGGATGAGATTGTTCAGTTTGAAACGTGGTTGGATCATAACGATGGATTTAATTTGCATCGCTATTATCGTTTTACCCGCGTTGCGGATCAGAAGGTGGTGTTTGAAGCGCATACCCATTGGGTGTGTATTTCAATTGCGACTGGACGACCACAACGGATGCCGCCAGAGTTTAAAGCGGCATATCAGATAGGCAGAGGGTTAACTAAATCTACTAGCTAAAGGAACTCCTTCTAATAGGGGAATTTGTTTTCCTATTGCAGGATCAGGCATATCAACAAGATTGATGAATTTCATAGAGAAATGATCACAGATATTTTGCAAGTGTTTATCGCATGCGAAAATTTCTTGAGCTTTATTAACGTGTGCAATACAACCTATCATCCAGTCAAATTTTATGCGATTCTTAATGTTATCTTCGGCTTGCTTTTTATTGAGAATTAAAGAGAGTTTTTGAGATAAAATCTTACCGCATAGTGTGTCAAAAGGACGAATTTCCAAAGCGGAACTTTTAGAAAGAAGCTCATAGATTTCATTTTTTACTTCATTCGGTTTTACAAAAAATTCAGCATAAACAGGTGCGGGTATAATTATTGCCGCTCTATCTTTTATTAAGCTGTCAATAATATGGTCGATTTTTCGGCGCGTTAAACTGTCTTTTGATTTACTCATCTCAATTAAAAATGATGTATCAAATGCCACTATACGACGCGAGGTTGTTCTCTGCATATGCTATCCCCTAATCTTAGCTATAAAGTTAGGAACATCGTCTATTTGATCCCACGGATTATTAGTCGTTTTCCTAAGAGTATCAGTTAAAAGCTTGAGATTGTTTTCTTCAAGCTCGTCCCAGTTTTCCACAACAAACTTTGTGATTTTCCAATCGTTATTTGTTAGATCTTCTTCCCATTCAACTTGGCCATGAATGAGAATATCTTTAAGGATTAGTTTTCCAAGTTGTTGTGCTGTCTGTTTATTTTCAATTTCACCAGTAATAGTTTCATTTTGAGAAGTTAGAATTTTTAGTTTAAAACGTTGCAATTCTTTGGTGCTACTTACTTCAATTAATGTGCCTTGTATTGAAGAATGACCTAAAACTATTTCAGGCAATTGGGGAGAAATTTGACGGTTGAAATAGCATTCAAAAGTTACGTCTCCAATAATGAGATCAACGCTTGTTTCATCCTCTATTAGTAAATTATTTAACTGATTATATGCTTTTATTTGAGCTTTACTAAGCTCTTCGACGGGAGTGTTTAAGACGCCATGCACATGCTTGATACCTAAAGTATCGGTACTAATGACGGGGGTTGTAGAACCATTCTCAATATAAGTTAGATGCAGATCTTCATAATTAATAAATTTACGAAGACAATCTAAGTAATCAATAAGACGATCTAAAGGAAATGTTTCTGGGCTTCCTTTGTTGATGTGCAGTCTAATTTCGTCCTTTTTCACTGCGTATCCTTTACTAATATAATCATGCAGAAGGTGCGTTGATCTAATAAGTGAACTCTAGGTGTTTCTAACTTATTTGATATAAATAAGATTAACATTATTGGTAACGAGATGTATATTAAAAATATCAATATATATCATATATTTAAAAATGGGCTGTACTAGATTAGCAAAGGTGCTAGTCTATGTTTATGAAGCTAACTCATTGTAAGTTATCTAAGAATCATCAGAAAAAGTTACTCGAATTCTTCGTGCTAGAAGTTACGGCTCGAAGTGCTGCTGATTTGCTCGAAATTCACCCCAATTCTGCTGCTTTGTTTTACCATAAAGTTAGGCTAATAATCTCTCATTATGTTGAACTAGAAGCACGTGAAATGTTCGATGGGCAGATAGAGCTTGATGAGAGCTATTTCGGTGGAACCCGCAAAGGAAAGCGTGGTCGTGGAGCTGCTGGAAAAGTCGTTGTATTTGGTATTTTAAAGCGCGGTGGTCGTGTTTATACCCAAGTAGTTAGCGATACTAAAAGCGAGACTTTAATGAGTGAAATCAATAAAAAATCGTGCCAGATAGTATTGTTTATACCGATTCATATCGCAGTTATAACGCACTTGATGTAGCAGGTTTTACTCATTACCGAATCAATCATACACACGAATTTGCAGTTGGTAAGAACCACATCAACGGCATTGAAAACTTCTGGAATCAAGCCAAGCGAGTGCTGAGAAAGTACAATGGAATACCTAAAGAAAGGTTCTCATTGTTTCTCAAAGAATGTGAGTTTAGATTCAATTATGGATCGCCCAAAGAGCAGCTAAAAACATTGCGCTTATGGTCTCAAATTTAACCTAATCTAGTACAGCCCCTTTAAAAATTAATTGAATGCTACCAGAGTTTAAAGCGGCATATCAGGCGGATTGATAGATGTGAGGTGTTATTTCTTCCCCAACGATGAAAACACGCCTTGAACTTTTTTCTTCATGAGATCGACGGCGACATCAGTTGGCTTTTTCGCGCGTTTAGGTCGGCGTAGCAGTTCACCTGAACAGTTTGGACAAACGCCATTCATTCCCGTTGTGCATGATTCACAAAAACTGCATTCAAAAGAACAGATATAAGATGTTCCATCTAGCGGTGTTTTTGCGTTGCATTTTTCGCATTCACTTTTCATTTTTAACATAATGCACCCGAATGTAAGTCATGAGTTATCGAACATGATTTTAATGGTTCAATATAATTAGGGTAATTACCCTAATTATTGGAGCGTCCCTTTATTATTATCGAATCATACAAATTATGAAACACGAACCCTCTATAATACACGTCAAATCGACCCTCTAAGTCACTTGTTCAATGAATAAAATTAATGTTTTAAATCGCAAAACGCTCATGTTTCCGCTTGCGATCGTTCTCTTTGAGTTCTGTGTCTATATCGCCAATGACATGATTCAACCGGGCATGATCGCAGTTATTACTAATTTTCATGTGAATACTGAATGGGTTGCGCGTTCGCTGACGGCGTATTTGATTGGTGGTACGTTGATTACGTGGCTGCTGGGGCCGTTGTCGGATCGAATGGGTAGACGACCTATGATGTTGTTTGGCGCAGTGATGTTTGCGGTATCATTATTGCTGATTTTATTCGCGTGGAATATTGAAACATTCATGCTGATGCGCATCGTGCAGGGCTTAGGGTTGTGCTACATCTTGGCGGTCGGTTATGCAGCGATCCAAGAGGCCTTTGAAGAAAAAGCTGCGATTAAAGTCATGGCAATGATGGCAAATGTCGCCTTACTGGCGCCGTTGATTGGGCCTATTGCTGGTGCAGCGGTGATTTCGGTTTGGCCTTGGCAAATGAGCTTTGTGTTGGTTGCGGTGTTTGCGGTGGTGAGTGTGATAGGCTTATATTTCCATATGCCTGAAACCTTGATTATGAATAAAGATGCACCCAAGCAAGCCATATCACTGAAGGTAATTGGTGCAGATTATTTGGCTTTGTTCCGCGAAGCGCCTTTTGTGAAAGCGGCAATTTGTATGTCGTTGTTCGGCGTGCCGCTGATTGTGTGGATTGGTTTGTCGCCTGTGATTTTGATCAAAGATTCAGGCATGACCCCGATGGAATATGGTTTGTGCCAGCTTCCTGTGATTGGTGCGTTGATCATTGGCAATATCTTGCTGATGAAAGTCACGGACAAATGGCCACTTGATCGTCCAATGAAGTTTTCGCCAGCAATTACGATATTGGGTTTATTGCTAATGTTGCCTGTGCTTTATTTTCCAAGCCACATGGCGTTGTTTATCATTTTGGGAATGAGTTGTTTTGCGTTTGCACAGGGTTTGGCGTTTGCGGTGATGTATCGATTTGTGATGACCTCGGCAGATCATCGAATGGGTGTGATGGGCGCGGCTGTGGGGATGTTGTTGATGGCGGGTTATGCGTTGGAACTGGAGTTAGCGGCTTGGTTATATAACCGTTTTTCGGCGACGGGTTTATTTGTGATGTTGACGATTTTTGCGGTACTTTATTTTGTGCTGTTACCTGGAGTTTTGAAGCGGGCGATGGCGCAAAGGGAGACTGATCTTGGCTGAATGCTTTGAAGTCTTCCCCCTCAGGGGAAGGAGACAAGCAATACGTAATTTAATTGACTTCGAGCACCAAACGCTCTAGTCTTCGCATCGAGTCCTTGAGCCGACTCGTAAATTCTAATTCTGCTGCAAAGTAGACTCGGATCTTTGTTGGGGTGGGAAACCACTACACCTAGACGTTAGAATGCCAAAAGCCGAACAGAAATGTTCGGCTTTTGTGCGTTTGGAGCGTGTGAATTATGATTTAGCAGCGAGCTTTTTAGCTTGTTTCTTTGCAATTGCTCGGCTTTGCATTTTGGTCGCTGCGCTAAATATTTTTTGATAGCCTTGTGGCAGGATACGCTGCATGAGATCAAGTACTTTTGCATCGTTACCGATCAACAATCGACGTTGGTCATGGCGAATGGCTTCAATGATTTGACGTGCAGCTTCTTCAGGTGGCGTGCGGAGCATTTTGTCGAATTCAGCAATGCTTTTTTCTGCATTCATGCCGAGTGAGCTCACACTATCACTCATACGTGCTGATTTTGCGATGTTGGTGCGGATACCACCCGGATGGACGCAAGTCGAGCTGACGCCGCAGTTTTGCATATCGAGTTCTTGGCGCAGTGATTCGGTGAAGCCACGAACCGCAAATTTACTCGCGTTATAGGCGCTTTGTGTCGGTTGTGCGGTTAGACCGAAAAGGCTGGAAATATTAACAATGTGTCCTGAACCGCTTTTCTTGAGTAACGGCAAGAATTCTTTTGTGCCGTAAACTACGCCCCAGAAGTTGATGCCCATCATCCATTCAAGATCTGCGTAGCTCATGCCTTCAACAGTGCTGCCCATCGCGACGCCAGCGTTGTTGATGATGATATTGACTTGACCATGTTCTTTTTCAGCAGCTTTTGCCCAAGCAGAAACTTGTTCAAGTTTCGATACGTCAACGATTTGGGTCGTTACTTTTACGTTTGATGCTTTCACGAGTTCAACTGTTGCGGCTAAGCCTTTTTCACTCACATCAGAAAGTGCGAGGTTGCAGCCTTCTTTAGCCAATAAAACCGCCAATTGTTGACCGATACCTGAACCTGCGCCTGTTACTGCGGCAACTTTGCCTTTTAATACTTTCATTGTTTAATTCCTCGTGGAGCATCTTATGGGAGAGTCATTCAGACGTTACTATAGTTTTGACAATTAGTATTGTCAATATTAATGTTTAGTGATAATTTTTGCGTGATACAATGATTCGATAATAGATAATATTTGAAGACCGCGATAGCGCGTTCTGTCGATAAAGATGAAGGGTTTGGGTATGGGAAGTCTAGTGTCTGAAAGTGAAATTTCCGAGTCAAATAGTTCTGAGCTACGTGGTGCTTATGATGCAGTACAGGACCAAGTTCAAGAAAATGCTACGGAGTCAACCGCTGTTAAACGCCGTAGCTTTAAAGGCATGAGCTTGGAAGTTCGTCAAGCGGAAAGACGCGAGCGTTTAATGGAGGCAGGTTTACAGGCCTACGGTACACTGGGTTATTTTTCGGTGACGGTGCGTGATGTGTGCTTGGAAGCAAAGCTGACCGAACGTTATTTTTATGAGTCTTTCAAAAATAGCGGTGCGCTGTTTGATGCAATTTATATGCGCTTAGTGGAAGATTTGCAGCAGTGTATTTTGACGGCAGTGATGCAAGGTGCGCCTGATCCCAAAGAAATGGTGAAACTTGGGTTAACCGCATTTTTCAATCGACTATCTGATGATCAACGCGTGACTCGAATTTTGTTTATCGATGCGATTTTGGTGCATGAAAATGATGCCAAGAGTATTTATAAAGCAGTGAAACGTTTTGATTTGATGACGCAGTCTTTTATTGCGTTAATGGTGCCAAAAGCACAGGAAAACATGTCTTTGGTTTCTTTGATTTCGACAGGTCTGACGGGTTATGTATCGCATTTGGCGACGCGTTGGGCGGTGAGTGGATTTAAAGAATCTGTGGATGAGTTGCTGCCTGCTTGTATGGTGTTGTATGAAGCATTGTTTTCACATTTTCAATTGGCTGAAAATCAAAAATATTTTACAAAGCCACATAAATAATCTATTCAATGAAAAAAAATCAGTGTCCGCCGATAACAAGGTTGGCACTGAATTTTTTTAATTAGATAACGATTATTTTACGATAACGACTAATCGTCAGCGCGATTAATCCTGCTAATAATCCCCAGAATGCTGCGCCTAATCCAAATAATGTGATCCCTGAAGCGGTGACTAAAAAAGTAATCAGCGCCGCTTCACGTTCGGATTCCTGTGTCAGTGCTGTGGCTAAACCATTACCAATGGTTCCAAACAACGCTAAACCTGCAATCGCTAGAATCAATTCGTTTGGAAAGGCCAAAAATAGCGATGTAATCGTCGCACCAAAGATCCCAATTAAGCAGTAAAAAAATCCAGCGGAAAGTGCTGCGGTATAGCGTTTCTTAGGATCTTCATGCGCTTCGCGTCCTGTACAAATTGCGGCGGTGATGGCCGCTAAATTGGGCGCATATCCACCGAATGGGGCAAGTGCAGCATTGGCTGGTCCAATCCAACCGATGATGGGCGATAGGCGCACATGGTAACCAGAGGAGCGTAGTACGGACACTCCTGGAATATTCTGCGAAGCCATGGTAACCATAAAGAGTGGAATGGCGATTACGATGGAGTTCATGCTAAAAGTCGGTGTCGTCCAAATCGGTTGTGCCAACTGAAAGTGCATAATGTTAAAAGTTAATAAACCCGAAAACGCAGCATAAATAATGCCAAAAGTGAGTGTCACGACCACGGCGTAGCGTGGTAGATTGCGCCGCATGAGTAAGTACAAAAGGAACATTCCCAATACCATGATGAGTTGCGTTTTCATGGCAACAAAGACGTTCATGCCGAATTTAAGCAGGACACCCGCCAACATGGCCGAGGCGATCGATAATGGAATCTTGCGCATGACGCGCTCAAAGATACCCGAGAATCCAGTCAGTACAATCAGCATGGCTGAGATGATAAATCCGCCAATCGCTTCAGATAACGATAAACCACTACTACTGCCAATAATCAGTGCCGCACCCGGCGTAGACCATGCTGTGACTATCGGTGTACGGTAATAAAAAGATAAGCCAATCGTCGTGATCCCCATGCCTAGGCCGAGCGCCCACATCCATGAGGCGATTTCTGCAGGCGAGGCACCGAGGGTTTGTGCAGCTTGAAAGATCAACACCCCTGAGCTGGTAAAACCGACTAAAACAGTGACGAAACCAGCCACCAATGTTGAAATTGAAAAGTCTTTTAGAATCGGCATTACTTATTATCTTTAATAGAATGAATGGTTTGAGCTTATATAAGCTTGATTTTCGCAACTATACAGCTTCGGCAAGCTCTGAAATATACAGATTCACTTCAATCTGATTAAACCTTTTCTTTCGCCTTATGAAGGTTCGGTAGAAAGATTGCGATGAGACCAATCAGTGGTAGAAATGCACAGAGATGATAGACAAATTCAATGCCGTACATATCCGCAACTTTACCGAGAACCGCTGCACCAATTCCACCCATGCCAAAGGCAAAACCAAAGAATAAACCTGACACCATTCCCACTTTATTCGGCATCAATTCTTGGGCAAATACGACAATGGCAGGGAAGGCTGAGGCCAGCGTAAAGCCAATAATAATACTTAAAATACTCGTCCACATCAGGTCTGCGTAAGGCAATGCCAAGGTAAATGGCGCAATGCCAAGGATCGAAAACCAAATGACTTGTTTACGTCCGATGCGATCGCCAATCGGCCCACCGAGGATCGTTCCAGCCGCGACTGCGCCTAAGAAAATGAACAAATACACTTGCGCCGATTGAATGGACAAGTGGAATTTTTCTATCAAATAAAACGTGTAATAGCTGGTAAGACTGGTCAAATAGAAAAACTTGGAGAACATTAAACCCATCAGTACCGCCACTGTAATCAGCACCCGACGACGTGGCCCAGCATTGGCTGGCGCACAAGTCTTAGGTTTTGTCGCGCTAATGCGCTGCTGTTCCTTATACCAGCCACCCACTTTCCACAGGACAGCAATACCGACGAGTGCGGCGAGCGCGAACCACGCGGTACTATTTTGTCCATGTGGCACAATAAAAATTGCAGCAAGCAGAGGACCTGTTGCGCTACCGACATTACCACCGACTTGAAAAATCGATTGCGCCAAACCATGTTTTCCACCCGAAGCCAAACGTGCGACCCGTGATGATTCTGGGTGAAAGATCGACGAGCCTGTACCCATAAATAGCGCAGCAACCAATAACATGGTGTAGTTTTGTGCAAAGGCGAGCAGGATGATCCCAGTCATGGTTGAGGTCATCCCAAATACCAATGAATACGGTTTTGGATGTTTATCGGTATATGAGCCAACGATCGGCTGCAACACAGATGCTGTGATCTGATAGGTGAATGTCACTAAACCAATTTGGGCAAAAGTGAGGTTAAAGCCGCCTTTGAGAATCGGATAAATCGCCAAGAGTAGCGCTTGCAACATGTCATTAATAAAATGGCTAAAGCTGATCGCACCCAAGACTCGAAAACGCGTGAGATTTTCAGGAGTCGTATTTTGGGTTTGTGTGGCATTTGCTTGATCAGTTTCTGCGGATTCCATAACAACCTCGATGGCGCGTGAATGACAACATTTATGGGGTGATGTTGATTTTATGGTTAGATCATACGCGACTCTAAAACGACATTCCTACGAGAATATGGCAATATGTATTGTGAAAGTGACATTCTGTTTTATTCATTTGAAATGCAGATCATCTAAGGAATCAGAAGATGTCTTTAAGCGCGCCCCACGCGTGTTTGCACTACACCCAGTTTGATCATAGTGATATGCCAGTCACCGCATTGGCAAAGGATTATATGCATGGTCAAACCACGGATCGGCATTCTCATCCACACGCACAATTGATTTATGCTGTGCGCGGCGTCATGTTGGTCGGCACCGATCAGGGGCAATGGATTGTACCGCCATCACGTGCGATTTGGATGCCTGCGCATATTGATCATTGGCTGCGAATGATTGGTGAGGTGCATATGCGTACCGCGTATATACACCCTGATGCGGCTCCCGATTTATTAACGGCTTGTCGGGTGGTTGGTGTGACGGCGTTGTTACGCGAGCTTTTGCTTGCTGCGATTAACATTGAATTGCCATCCGCAGCGGATACGCGTGATGGTCATCTTATGCAGTTATTAGTTGATGAAATTAAAGATGTGCAGCCGTTTTCACTGCAACTGCCGAATCCACAAGATTCGCGTTTGATGCAAATCACCAAAACGTTGAGCCAGAATCCAGAAGACGATACGACTGTCGAATTGTGGGCAGAGCGATTGAGTATTACGCCAAAGACGATTCATCGTTTGTTTTTTAAAGAAACGGG
Source organism: Moraxellaceae bacterium (assembly GCA_014378805.1). Taxonomy (GTDB): domain Bacteria; phylum Pseudomonadota; class Gammaproteobacteria; order Pseudomonadales; family Moraxellaceae; genus Aquirhabdus. The sequence goes on along the minus strand of JACMMY010000271.1, from coordinate 2,286 downwards.
CATGACATTTGGGCAATGGCGGCAGCAAGCACGACTTTTGACGGCGCTGGAGCGATTGGCGCAAGGAGAAAAGGTGTTGAGTGTCGCGCTTGGGCTGGGTTATAACAACCCAAGCGCATTTGCGACGATGTTTAAGCGGCAGTTTGGCGTGCCGCCGAGTCGGTTCTTTGATGAGTTGAACTAATGATTAACGATTAACGCAATCGAATATGAATTAAATGCGTTGCTGCAGTTGTTGTTAGATCATCGCCGCGAGCATCAAAATAGCGTTGGTTTTGCGCAGCGCCTGACAAGTCTTCTAACACGTCAAAGCCGATGTCATTCAGCGCTGCATGGAGCTGTTCAGGCTCGAACTGCCCAATCAGTGGCTCACTCATGTATTTTGTGAAACGTGATAAGGCCATGCTGCCTAAGCGTTCCGCGCCTGAGAGCTTGTGATAAGGAATCGAATAATCAAACACCACTTCACTGCCAGCCGCAGCGACTTTGGCAATCGCGCGCAGTGTATTTAACGTGGTTTCTGGTTGAAGGTAATGCGTTGTGCCTAACCATGAAAAAAAGCTGACTTGTTCACGCTGATAACTACTGCGTACCAGCGCTTCAAATAACGATTCTTCTTCAAAGTTAATCGAGACAAATTCAACGTTACTTGGAATTGTGCCAAACAATGCCATTTGTTCTTTCTTCGACTGCTGGCTATCGGGATGATCCACTTCAAAAATCTTGAGTGCAGACATCGCTTTGCTTTGGCGTAAGGAGAATGAGTCCAAACCTGCGCCAACCAAGACGTATTGACCAGCACCTTGTGCGATTGCAGCAGCAAGCTGGTCTTCGGCATAACGTGCGCGCCCGATCACTTGTCCGATGAGTAAACCGACAGGACTAAATGCACGCGGCTGCAAGAAATGACGCCACTTTCTGCTTTTTAATATGCGTCTCCAGCCTGAACTGGTGAATTTGATCGCATACGGATCAGAAAACAGTGGGTTCTCTGCATAGAGCGTGTGGCTTGCACGGAGTGCGGCAGCGCCTTCTGCGGTGCGGCTTCGTTGTCCAGCTTTCATAGGGGTGACTCTCGATTCATGAGGCGAATCTCGTTTATTTGGTAGTTCAAGAGGAAGATATGCCATACGATTCGTTTTGTACAGGAGAGTCAGTATGTTGTACAGCGCATTTTTAGCCAAAATTGTTGGTTGAAAGTGTCAGAGACATTCACTGCAAATCTCAAAAAGTGGTTTGTTTATCAAGAACTATTATTTTTATAAACGATTGGTGGTCAATATAATGAAAAAGTAAGTTATTTGAATGAATGTTAAAGAATTCAAATAATGGGTTCTATCTGTTTAATTGAAAAATGATCATTTATAAGTCGTTACCACTTCTCGTATCCCTTGAATATAGCCGTTTATCAAGCGGTTTTTTTTGCGTTGAATTTACTGAATTTACTGATTTTACTCATAAAAACGCGTGAATGTATCTTTCACACGTTTCATGAATAGCCTATTTACTGATCAATGACTCGATTTTCACGGGCAAGCCATTCAATGCCGCTACGCCTGTTAGCGCATCGAAATGCTGCTCATCTGTGATGTCGTTTAGACTCACGCCTGCATGTTGGCTGGCAATGCCGAGTTTGATGCCGTCGCGATCATGACCAAAACCATGTGGTACGGAAACCACGCCGAGCATCATTTCCAAGGTAATTTCAGCAGGAAGGTCGATGCTACCCACGCGACTGCTAATCCGCACGAGTGAGCCATTTTCAATGTGTAAGCGCGCTGCATCGTCTGGGTGTAGCATCGCAGTGCAACGATTCTTACCTTTCACCAAACGGTGTGAGTTATGCATCCATGAATTGTTGCTGCGAACATGACGGCGACCGATTAAAAGCATTTCGGTATTATCGGTTTTTGGCGATTGACTATGCAAACGCGCTCGTGCGCGCGCCATATCGTTTAGGTAAATTTCTGGCGCAAGTTTGATGCGACGATCAGCGGTAAATAGACGTCTTGGTAAAACCGATTGCAGTGGCCCAAGATCAATCCCATGCGGCTCGGCTTCAATCATCTTTAGATTTAATCGACGACTGCGCGTACTGAAAATACTGGTTGCATCAACAAGCGGTTTAAATCGACTGCTGCCAAGCCAAGCGCTTAACCTCTTTTTACTCAGCGTGTAAGGTTTGCTGCTAAAGAAGAAATCACTCAACAACTGATCGAGTTTGGATAATGATTTTGGACGATAACCATACGGTCCAACGCGTAGCAATAGGTCGAGCATGCCTTC
>JACMMY010000270.1 GCA_014378805.1 Moraxellaceae bacterium | reverse complement strand
CGCCGAAGTTGTCGATGACGGTGCAGTAGATGGCGCATTGTAAGGTCAAAGTAAATCCTTATTCTTATCAAAGTAGGGCTACCCTTGAGGTTGCTCTAATCGTCTTACAAGGGTGACCACAAGGATAGCTATGAGGATTGATCGTTTAATGGGAGCGTTTTGCTAACCATTCAGCCATCACTGGCCAGAATTCTTTTGCAGCTGCTTCACTGGCGATCATACTGACATGTCCACCTGGTAGTGTGACAAACGTTGTATCTTTCGTTCCGACGAGATCAACTAATGGACGGACTGAATTGACCGTCACCATAGAATCTGAGCGACCACCACCAGCCAATAATGATGCATGAATATCCCTTAGATAAACCATTTTTCCACCGATTTTGAACTGCCCATCGACGAGACCATTTTCCAGCCAGACCTTAATCATCATGTCGCGGTTAATGCCACCCGGATAGTCAACCATATGATCGAGGAATGCACCATGGGTTGCATGACTTTCGACAGCTGCACGGTTATCGAGTTGGCGTAACATGGAAAGATGACCTTTCAGTGTGCCCTTCATATCTAATAGTTTAAAACCAAGCGCATTACTCCAACCCGTTGTATGCAATAAACCAGCTGGTAAGGTTCGAGGATGGAAGCCAGTGCGTTTTTCTACCCATGTCATGGCTTTGTTGGCGCGTTTGTATTGCGCACCGATTGCGCCAGAACGATAGGCATCAATTGGCGAGCCAAGTACGATCAGATTTTTAATATTGTCATCTTTTGCTGCTGCGGCATAGAGCAATGCAAATACACCAGACATACTCCAACTGTGAAGAGACAGTTGATTTTCTCCACTGTGTGCTCTGACTTGTGCGAGTAGCTTGGGCATAAAGTTCAGTACATATTCTTCAAAGTTGTATCGCGCATGTTCGCGAGTGGGTTTTCCCCAGTCCAGCATATAGACAGAAAACCCTTGTAGTAATAAAAACTGCACCAATGAACGCTTTTCAAATAGATCATAAATCAGCATATTGACGGCGAGTGGAGCAATGATTACGACTGGAACGCGATGAATTGTTGGATAGCCTTCTAACGCTGGATAGTGTCTGAGCGTGACAAGTCCGTGCTTTTGTACGTCGTTTGAAATCACGTTAAACGGTGTTTTTCCTGCTTGAATTAGTTTCTCACTATGGAGCAAGCGATCACGCAAGTTAATGTATTTAGGCGAATGACTGAGTGCCTTAAAAGAATATCGATTATGCGTAGACGGCATTGCTATAACTCCAATGGTTTCGTGTATATCGAGAATTTGCACTAAAAACTAAAAGTAGTTGACGTATTAAAGCAGGTTTTTGTTCAGAGTCTGTAGTTTAACAATAAATGTATATATGTAACGTGGTTAAACTTCCAAAAATTAATGAAAAAAATGTCAATTCAAATGAGTGTTTAATATGTTTTCATCGTCAAATGCAGTATAGATTGTCCTTGACGTGTTTACTGTAGGCTTTCACAATGTCGAAATGAGTTTTTAACATATCATTATCGATATTTTCTTTATGAGTATGAGTCGTTCAATGAAAGATTTACAGCACAACCAAGGCCTTGATTCCGCTCATACAGACGCAGTAGAGCAAGCCTTTTCATTTGATACCATTGCGATTCGCACTGGTCATTCTCCGACACATGAAGCTGAACACAGTGAGCCTCTTTTTTTAACATCATCATTTACTTACGGTAGTGCTGAAGAGGCAGCGAAAGTATTTAGTGGAGAAAAAGAAGGCAATATCTATTCACGATTTACCAATCCGACTGTACGCGCATTTGAACAACGTTTGGCTGCATTAGAAGGCGCTGAGCGTTGTGTGGCGACTGCGACAGGCATGGCTGCAATCTTATCGACGGCAATGGCATTTCTTGCTGCTGGCGATCATGTGGTCTGTTCGCGTGCAGTATTTGGCACGACGGTGGGTTTATTTGAAAAATACATGAGTAAGTTCGGCGTCAAAACGACATTTGTCGATTTGACCGATCTGAATCAATGGGAACACGCGATTCAGCCAGAAAAGACAAAACTGTTTTTTTGTGAAACGCCCAGTAATCCATTGTCTCAAGTCGCTGATCTTGAGGCATTGTCTACACTTGCGCACAAGCACGATATTTTATTTGTGGTTGATAATTGTTTTTGTACGCCAGCCTTGCAGCAACCTTTAAAGTTTGGTGCAGATTTAATTATTCACTCGGCGACCAAGTACTTAGATGGGCAGGGACGTGCAATGGGTGGTGCGGTTGTCGGAAATGCCAAACTACTGGAAGAAGTCTTTTTAGTCACACGCACACTGGGTCCATCGATGAGCCCATTTAATGCATGGATTTTTTTGAAAGGCATGGAGACGCTGCGTTTGCGGATGGATGCCCATTCAGCGAGTGCGTTGAAATTGGCTGAATGGCTACAGTCACATCCAGCGGTAAAACAAGTGTATTACAGTGGATTACCGAGCCATATCGGGCATGAGTTAGCAAAACGCCAACAACGTGCTTTTGGTGGTATTGTGTCTTTTGAAGTGAAAGCAATCGAGGGTCAGGATAATGGTCGCACGGCGGCTTGGACGGTGATTGATGCGACCAAAATGCTCTCCATTACGGGTAATTTAGGCGATACCAAAACGACAATCACGCATCCTGCTACGACGACGCATGGCCGCTTATCTGCTGAAGCGAAAGCTGCCGCAGGTATAACCGAAGGTTTAATTCGTATTGCCGTCGGACTTGAAGATATTGAAGATATCAAAGCTGATTTGGCACGCGGATTGGATGCATTGTTGTAAGGGTTCGAAATAGATGCAATTCCAATGGCGGTAATCAAGAGGTTTGGTGGAATGCTCTGTATCAAGATAGGTGTAAGCAGGATGTTCACATCATGGAAACTGCCATTTAGTAGAGTTAGGGAGTCGAGTTGTGAGAAGTGATTTTCTGCCAAGCACTACTGCGGTCTTTGACTTAATTGGGGAGAGCGAACGATGGGAGTTTCGTGACGAATCTGATGAAACTTATTTACTGTATAGAGCATGCAACATAATTGCCGATAAAGCCTATACGGAGTTGGGTCGTGATAGATATGAGTCTGAGACTTGGACAATTGAGTATCCACTTGTCGAGGCACTTCGTAGGGCAATGTATGGTCAGACAGATAACTATGCTGCACAAAAGATTGCAGCAACTTTATTTAACTGCGGACGAGCTGATGCCAAGGATAGTATATTTCTTCATCCATGGAATAGAGTAGTGTTTTGTTGGCGAGAGCAAGCTTTGACTGCTCTTAAAATTGGTGAATTGCTTCGTTCAGCGGGCTTTGAGCAGGCTTGTGAGGCAGAGTCTGGGTTAGCACTAGATAAGCTTCTTAATCATCCAATACCGAGTCGGTATACAAAATGGGAGATACTGCCAGCGTTATTTGGCGAGCACTGCTTAGACTTCAGTGTCCGTGAAGATACATTTTGTCCTGAACATGATGGATTGTTTCGTGAGCTTTCTGAAAAGGCAGTACCTCGGATCACGTTAGGTACAATCAGCCAAGTCCTTGACGAGGGAGAGGGGATGGTTGAGATGCAGGGACCGTTTGACGTGGCTGTACAACTTGGGGATGGAAAAACTGCGGACATGGTGCTTAACAGTGGAATTTATGAGCAGTTGAGTTCATTTTGGATTGTTCGCTATACGTTTGAAGATAGAGAATACAAGTTTTCGGCTGAGGCATTGGGTACATGTATGGACATTAAAGCTGTAATCACTAACTTCAACAAGTTCATGCAAATGATTAATCATCCACAACGCGCTTTTCAATTTATAGCAGATTCGGGCGGTGATGGTGGGTATTCTAATTTCATATTGGCGAACTCCTCGACCTTTCCTGAAGTTGCACGTGAGTTAAGCATTCCTCTTGTGGAATTTGAGGGCACGTAACTTCGTCTTTAGTCGTAGAATCGCCTGTAACTCTAAATTCTTGTATAAGCGCGCGGATTAGATTCGCTGATTGTTTGAACGTTATTGTATTAAAAAGATCGATATCCACTCATTCGTCAGATAAAGTGGTTTTTTTATTGGGATCACGAGCGTTTTTATTGTTAGTTTTATGATGGGAATCTGCGTAAGACCAGATATAATCACCCACAAATGAATCGTCAATTCTTGTGATAAACCATCTTCATGGAGCGTTTTAATGAACATCAATATGCTGATGCAGCAAGCACAGAAAATGCAAAAAGATATGGAAGTAAAGGTTAAAAAAACCAAAGAAGAGTTAGCAAATACCGAAGTTCATGCAGAAGCAGGCGGTGGTTTAGTCAAAGTGACTATGACGGCGCGTTTTGTGGTCAAGCGTATCCAAATTGATCCTGAGTTGCTGAAAGATGATGCAGATATGATTGAAGATTTGATTGCTGTTGCAATTAATGACGCTGTGCGCCAAGCAGAAGCGATTTCTGAAGCCAAGCTGAACGCAACGACTGCAGGTACGGGTTTGCCGCCAGGTCTAGGGGGCATGTTTGGTTAAGTTTAAACGATTGCTTCGTCATGTTTAGCCCAAAGTTTGATGAGTTGGTACAGCGATTAAGGATTTTGCCCGGTGTCGGGCCAAAGTCAGCCCAGCGTATTGCGCTGCAATTGTTAGCGCGTCATCGTACTGGTGCGCAAGCATTGGCGCATGCGTTAAACGATGCAGTGTTACACATTCAGCATTGTACGGTGTGTCGGTCACTTGCTGAATCTGAAGTCTGTGATATTTGTTCATCCAATTCGCGTGATCAGACCTTGCTTTGTGTCGTTGAGTCGCCCGCTGATGTGGCG
>JACMMY010000269.1 GCA_014378805.1 Moraxellaceae bacterium | reverse complement strand
GTGATACATCATTACCCACAAGACACGAAGCAGTCGCTTGAATATCTAAAAAACCAACTCACTTGGTCATATTCTAATGGTGTGTCAGGTCGACAATACTGCAATATGGGTGCGGATTATTTGTTTGATTCCGAAGATTTTCAAGATGGACAGCCGATAGTGCCGTCTATCCTTAAAATCATGAAGTCGCTAAACACTAATTTTAGTGTCGCCATGAATGCAGCTTATGCGAGTTTTTATGAAGATGGAGAATCCGAACTGCTCTTTCGAAACGATAAGGAACAGCAAATTGATCTTAATCAACCGATCTTTATTCTTTCGTATGGTGGATCACGTTACATAACATTTAAAGACATTGAGACGCATGAGGAGTACGACTTTTTATTAAAAGACGGCGACCTTTGTATCATGTCTGAGAACAGCCAAGTCAACTATGTCCATGGCGTGAAAAAATCGACCGAATTTACTGAGCCGCGTCTTGCACTGTCGTTTAGACGATTTCACAACTGGTGATCGCGCTAAAAAATAGAATACTCAGCATATTCTATTTTTTCATGACGTTTAGACCACAGAATGCGTTTACCGATTACATCGACCCAAGTAGAACTCATGAGCAGGTGACTCAGCTAACGGCGTGAATGCCACAATTGCTGCAGCTCTTAATGACTTTGATCTCGGATATCAGTGACTTCCACTTTTCAATTGCAGTCCCGCAAGTGATGGCGCAGTCAGGCGCTCGCCTGCGGTCGAATCTGAAATAAAACCGAAGCGTGGTGATTTTGCAATCCAATCCTGATGTGCTTGTTCAACTTCTTCTTGTGTGCGTGCAACAAAATTCCACCACACCAAAATATCTTCTTTAAACGGCTCACCACCGACCACCAAAATTCGAGTCGTCACGTCACAATTAATCGTTACACGGCTATACCCTTGGGGAAAATAAAGCAATGTGCCCGCTTCAAGTGACTCACCATTAATCGATGCGGAACCTTCTAGCACAGTCATACCGTGCTCAAACTGAGCATCCATCTCGAACTCGAAACAGCCTGATTTTTTTGCCACCAAATCTACCGCAACCAAGGGTGTAAAAACCGAAACAGGTGAAGTCACACCCAAACTCGTTCCAACTAAAATCCTCGCATTAAACTGCTCTTTTTGAACAACTGGCAAGGTTGGATAATGCTTAAACTGAGCGTCCATGTGACGATGACTATCTGGCAAAGCAATCCATAATTGCGCTGCGTATAACTTGCTTGCTTTATCCGTTGGGGAAATTTCGGCATGAGAAATCCCTTTGCCCGCCGTCATCAAATTGACCTAATTAGGATAAATAATAAGATCGTTACCTAAACTATCGATATGGCGAACGCTTCCTTCAATCATCCATGTAAACGTCTGCAACCCAATATGCGGATGTGGACCCACATTCATCCCCTCAGCCATGTCAAAATTTACCGGGCCTGCATGATCAAAAAAACACCGCGCGCCAATCGTACGCCGTGTCCGACTTGGCACTAGACGCGCAATTTTCAGCCCTGCGCCTATTTCGGCGACACGGCCATCGATACGAACAATCGAACTATCTACGCTCATGGCATGACTCCTGTCACGTGATTTAAACAGCTTTGAAAAAAAGTGATCATCCTCTGATTCTAGCGACTGCAAATAGGGATTGTTAAAATTTTTAACAATTAGACTGTGAAGCAAACATAAATGCTCAATACGTCCCAATTTTCAATTTTTTTTAGTATTCACGACTAAAACGACAAATTTATTCTCGGCAACGGCGGGTAAATAAATCTCCTTGGACTGTTTATTCATCGTCATCGTTTTTACACCACCCAATGTCGCAAGATTCTGAATCACACGATAACGATCTGCACCTGATTGATGTGCGATCGTCAAGGTTCCATTGCCTCCGCCATTTGCAACAAAAATATTCCGCGTTTCAGAATCATACAGAACTGTATCGGCATTTTCCCCGATAGAGAATTGCGCAATAGGACTCCCCGTTAATGAGTTCGTCACAACCGCGATACGATTACGACACGATGAAATTAATCGTGAATGATCAATATCAAAAGCTAGGCCTAACGGTTGTTCACAACGCTCCAGTTTCCATGTCGATATGACTTTATCCGAGCTGGCATCAATCACATCAATTAGGGCACGATCTTGAATATTCACATAAATATTCCCGTAGTTATCCGTAATCGCCCGACTCGGTTTTCCAGAAGGCTTGATCGAATTGATGACTTTCAGTGTTTTTGCATCGATCACATCAATTGTGCCGCTATGATTAAAAACATAAACCTTATGTACCGCAGGCTCGTAAATTATGGTGTCTAACCCAGTCCCAGCCACCTGAATATCCGTGATGCGGCGCATAGAATTTAAGTCAAATACAGTCACTGTATTGGTTTGACTGTTACTGGTAAAACCAAGATTTAGGTCTTGGGCAAAGGCGACACCACGCACCCCATAAGTCTCTGAGATCGTTCCCATGACTTTATGAGTCTCCGAATTAACCACATCGACCCGATCACCTCGCGTCACATACAGACGCAAGCGCATATTGTCAACGGCTGTAAAATCGTACGTTGTAGCGTCACCCAGCGTAAACTTTGAGCTGATTTCATACGCTGGCTCTTCAGCGAAAGAAGGTGGCGATTGCAAGCTGCTAAACATCAGTAACAGTGCCAGCAACAGTTTCGAGGAGGTCATCGAGGTCATTTGTATTTTCACGAACAGCTTCCTAGGGATAACGAAAGTAGGATCTTTCAATCTATTGCAGGGATTGAAATAAATGAAAAAG
>JACMMY010000268.1 GCA_014378805.1 Moraxellaceae bacterium | reverse complement strand
TCATGCTATATCTTGAAAGATTAAGAAGTTATTTACATGGAGAAATATGAATGAGTCATTTTACCCAGATTAAATATTTTGAGGGTTGCCGTAGCGCGTTGGGTCAAATGGCGCGCGTTGAAGCGACTCACACTGCCGCAGAAGCGTTTCGCAAAGACATGCTGGCTGGCCCAAAAGTGAAATATCACGAATCGTTTGATTTGGTGAAAGTACCTTATCCAACGCGTTATGGTTTGCGCAATGCGTTTGCGCATGAGGCTTTGGTTGAGTATTTACATCTGCAAAACCGTCTTTTTGTCGTCCAGTTTGAAACATCCGAGGGGCTGAAAACCCTGTTAGTTTCACCGTCTGATCATGAACGTAATGGCGAAACGCCGTTCTTTCGCAGGGTTCAGGATAAGACCCCTAGTCTGCTGGTGAATTTGGTGGTGAAACGCCAATCCACCGTCCCTAAAATCCTCAAAAAAATTGGTTTAAAGCCGGAAGATGTTGATTATATTACCTATGATCATTTGCATACGCAGGATGTGCGTCGTTGGTTAGGCACGGCAACTGAGAAAGGATTATTCCCGAATGCGAAGCTGTTGGTTCATCGCCGTGAGTGGGCTTCAACCTTAGATTTGAATCCGTATCAAGCCGATTGGTATTGCCCCAATGGCGTGGCGGGGATTCCTGAAGACAAAGTGATTCAGTTTGACGGCGATATCATGCTGGGTGAGGGCGTGGCGTTGATTCATACGCCGGGTCATACCGAAGGCAATCATTCGATCGTCGTACATACCGACGAAGGAATTTGGGTGACCAGCGAGAATGGCATTAGCGTTGATGCTTATATGCCTCATTTATCAACTGCGGCAGGTGTTGCGGATTACGCGGTCATCACAGGTACTGAAGTAATTATCAATGGCAATACGCTGGAAAATTCGATTGATCAGTACATTTCAATGGTGCAAGAAAAGACTATTGCGGGCCCATCGAAACGCGACCCACGCTTCCCGAATATATTCCCATCTTCTGAAATGACTCCGTTCTGGGCATTTCGTGGCACGACCCCTGCATTTTATGTGGGTAAAGCGAAGTTTGGTAAATTGCAGCGGAAGAAAAAGTAAGGCGAAGAGCAAAGAGCAAAATCCCTCCCAACCTCCCTTTGCAAAGGGAGGAGCTTTTACCCTCCTTAGTAAAAGGAGGGCAAGGGAAGATTTGCTGTTGACTTAAACGATTAAAAATCAGCAAGGATCGCAATGACTGTTTATATTCTACGCCGATTAGGGCAAATGATTCCGACGATGCTCGGCGTTATCCTGTTGATTTTCTTTTTGTTTAACTGGGTGGGTGGCGATCCTGCGTATATTTTGGCAGGCAAGATGCCGAATCCAGAAATGATTGCGAGTATCCGCGCTGAATTGGGGATTGATCAGCCATATTACGTGCAGCTGTGGATTTTTATTCAGCAGATTCTGACTTTTGATTTCGGGGTAAGTTGGAGTACTGGCGAAACTGTGTCACAAGTGATCATGACGCGGTTAGGCCCTTCATTAACCATTTTAATTCCTCTTACGATTATCCAAACATTTTTTGCGATTGGATTGTCGTTGATGGTCGCATACGTTCGTGGCTCACTCACCGATCGGATGGTGATGGTGGCGTGTACCGTGGGCATGTCGATCAGTATTTTGGTCTACATCATTGTCTTTCAATATTGGTTTGCTTATAAGCTGAATCTCTTTCCTGTACAAGGTTGGGGCGACAGCCTGAGCGAGAACCTACTGCATTATTCGTTATTGCCGATTCTGATTATGCTGGTGGTGAGTATTGCGCCGAGTTTGCGTTTGTATCGTACCTTTGTGTTAGATGAAATTAATCAAGATTATGTGCGAACTGCTCGCGCGAAAGGGCTGGGCGAATCGCGGATCATGTGGGTGCATGTACTGCGGAATGCGTCGATTCCAATCATTACCGATGTGATGTCGAGTTTGCCTGCGTTGTTGATTGGTGCGTTCCTCATTGAGCGATTCTTTGGGATCCCAGGGATTGGGCGTGAGGTGCTTTTGGCAGTTGAGCGCAGTGACTTTCCAGTGATTAAGGCGATTACGGTGTACGTGGCAGCGGCGACGATGCTGTTTAATTTATTGGCTGATCTGATGTATCAGGCAGTCGATCCTCGCGTAAAACTGAAGTAGGGAGTTGAGATGACAACAGTACTCGATTCAACTTCAGCGACTCCAATAAAAGCAACTTATATCAAACCAAGCGGACTGTGGTCGCTGGCTTGGCGGCGTTTGCGCGCTAATCGTGTGGCGATGTTTTCATTGGCGATTGTGTGCGCGTATTTGCTGATGCTCGTGTTGTCGATCACTGGTTTGGTATCGAAAAATTGGGATGCAGAAGTGGGTGTGAATTATGCACCGCCAACCTTTCTCAGTCATGAAACAGAAGCAGGGCCGAGCATCATTGGTGATGTCAATGATGTTGCACCGTTACCCGAAAATCCTGTTGATCCGCTAGCAGACATCATTCACAAGTTGCGTGCTGAAGCGCCACAAACGACAGAAGTTGCGGCTGTTCGTCAGCCGACTTTATTGTTCGGTGCGGATAAGTGGGGTCATGACATTATCCAGAAAACAATCAAAGGATCTGAGACTTCGATTATTGTCGGTTTAGTCGCTGCACTACTTGCGGTGTCAATCGGTACGGTGTTGGGGGCGCTTGCTGGTTTTTTGGGTGGCTGGGTCGATGCGCTACTAGAATGGTTTTATAACATTTTTACTTCAATTCCATACTTATTATTAATATTGGCGATCGCTGCCGTGCTACAACAAAAAGGCGTCATGGCGATTATTCTCATTCTTGGATTGACGGGATGGACGGGGACATATCGTTTACTGCGCGCGGAATATATCAAACATCGCTCACGTGAATATGTGATGGCGGCGGATGCAATTGGTGCGAGCCCAGCGCGCAAAATGTTCATTCATATTTTTCCGAATGTCAGTCATGTGCCATTGGTCCAAATGTCGTTGATGGTGGTTGGTTTTATCAAAGCGGAAGTAATTTTGAGCTTCTTGGGCTTTGGTGTGCCTGTCGGCGTGGTGTCGTGGGGCAGCATGTTGAATGAAGCGCAGAACGAACTCATTTTGGGTAAATGGTGGCAAATGACCGCGGCAAGTGTGGCGATGGCGGTGTTGGTGACGGCGTTCTCGATGTTTACCGATGCCTTGCGCGATGCGCTTGATCCGAAATTGAAATAGGTGAGCGAGATGAATCCCCTTGAGATGAAGTCAGTCGAGATAAATGCGCCACTAGATATTGATATTTCAATCAATGAAGCATTACTGCGTGTCCAACATTTGCGTATTGGTTTTCGCGGCGAACAGCACGCATTGACGGATGCGGTGAAAGGGATTTCTTTTGAAATTCCCTATAACACCACAGTGGCTCTGGTGGGTGAATCGGGTAGCGGTAAATCAGTGAGTTCGCTTGCGATCATGGGTTTGTTGCCGTCTGAAAATGCAGTCATTGCGCCATCGAGTGTGATTGAGTTTGAAGGCAAAAACCTCTTGCGCATGTCCAACGCGGATCGCCGACGGATGTGCGGTAAAGATATCGCGATGATTTTTCAAGAACCGATGACATCGCTGAATCCTGTGTTTACGGTCGGTTTCCAGATCGAAGAAGTGTTAAAACTTCACATGAAGATGAACGCCAAACGCGCGCGTGCACGTGCTATTGAGTTGCTTGATGAAGTCGGGATTACTTCGCCAGAAACCAAGATTAATGCCTATCCAAGTCAGTTATCAGGCGGACAGCAGCAGCGGGTGATGATCGCTATGGCGATTGCTTGTGAACCAAAATTACTGATTGCGGACGAACCGACCACGGCGCTCGATGTGACGATCCAGAAGCAGATTATTGACCTGATTGAGACGTTGCGTAAAAAGCATCGGATGTCAGTGTTGTTCATTACTCATGATTTGGCGTTGGTTGGTGAGATTGCCGATCGTGTGATTGTGATGCGTAATGGCGAAATTCGTGAGCAAGGTGATGTGCGCCAGATTCTGGAGGCACCAAAAGATGGTTACACCAAAGCCTTGCTGCGCTGTCGTCCGTCGCTCGACAGTCGTCCGTGGCGGTTGCCGGTGATTAGTGATTTTATCAATGACAACTGCGAGGCGAATGCTGATTTTGATCCGCAAAATATCAAGCAACGCACACGCGGGTTAACAGGTAGCGAAGACATTATTCTCGATGTGCGTAACTTGGGCAAAAGCTTTTATAGCCGTGAAGGTTTCTTCAAGCGTAAAGAGTTCCAAGCGGTTAGCAATGTATCGTTTAAGTTAGCCCGTGGCAAAACTTTGGGTGTGGTTGGTGAGTCTGGCTCAGGGAAAACCACAGTGGGACTGACGTTGATGCGCTTGCATCAGGCAACGACAGGGCAGGCGTTGTTTGACGGTCAAGACATTATTCAGATGTCGAATCAGGATTTTATGGCGTATAAACGCCGCATTCAGATCATTTTCCAAAATCCGTATGCATCGTTCAATCCCCGCTTTACCCTCGGGCAGATTTTGCTGGAACCGATGCGAATTCATCGAATTGGCAAACATGATGCTGAACGCACGGATATGGCGATGCAACTGTTGCAGAAGGTCGGCTTGCCAAGCGCCGCATTTCATCGCTATCCGCATGAATTTTCTGGAGGACAGCGTCAGCGGATTGCGATTGCACGTTGTTTAACATTGAAGCCCGAAGTCCTCATTTGTGATGAATCGGTCTCTGCGCTTGATGTTTCAGTTCAAGCGCAAGTACTTAATTTGCTGCAAGATTTACAAGAAGAATTTGGCATGAGTTATATTTTTATTTCTCATGATCTGTCGGTGGTGAAATATCTTGCGGATCAAGTGATGGTGATGAAAGACGGTAAAGTTGTCGAAATGGCAAATTCCGATGAGCTATATCGTAATCCGCAGCATCCTTATACCAAACAATTGCTGAGTGCGATTCCGAAGGGGTTGCAGGGATAGTTTGATTTTTGATGCGAGAAGAATTAGATGGAACGCTAAAACAAAAAAATGCAGATATTGCGGAGCAGCAATATCTGCGAAGAGAACCAAATCAAATAATGATCTTCACTCCTTAAAGATCACAAGGTGAATTGCCTATTATTAGTACTTATAGTCGAGTTGCAGCCACAGTTTGTCCGTATCGCGGTTACCGCCGTTTTTGCTAATTGGGAAGGCGTCTTTAGGCGCGTTTGCACTTGCCATATAGTGAGCGAATTTAGTCGTCACGCTAAAAGCTCCTTTCATTGGCACTGCTTTCGGTAAGACAATTGGCGAACTCAATACCAAATCAAATTCTTGACCATATTGGCTTGAACCTTCTGCGCTGCTGTACCAGTGGTAAGTCGCTTCAAATTTCACTTTGTTATTGCCAATCAGCGTTGGGATTTTGCCGCTGGTGCCGACATAGGTGTCAACCAAGCCGTATGCTGGTGTGCCTAAGAACAAATCCGCATAGCCATCAAACTTGTGCTTGGTTCCGAGTGGGGTTTGGAAAGCAAAGCGTTTAGGTGCACCCTTTTTAGAGGAAGTCACGCTGTAATCATTGCCCATGTATTCATAACCCGCAGTCACATCTAAGTCAGGCACGGCTTTAAATTGTGGAATAGCCATCGTACCTTCAGCAAGGTAATAGTCTGCTGAGTATTGCAAAGGGTTTGAGCCGTAGTCGCTTTGGCGGGCGTATTCAAGGGCGTATTTGAAGGGTGCACTTGCGCCTGTCACACGTAAACCAAAGGTTTCATTCGAGTTTGTACCCGCTAAAGCAGTTGGGCTGACCGCATATTTATCCAGATCC
>JACMMY010000267.1 GCA_014378805.1 Moraxellaceae bacterium | reverse complement strand
CAGGATTGTACATACCGCCATTTTCAATTAGCAATGAAGAACTTGCGGCGAGTCTGAATGCTCATGTTGAGATATACAATGCAGAGCATGCCGCTGAAATTGAGGCTGGAACGGTCGCGGCAAAAAGCGGAACGTCTGCTGTATTTATTGAAAGAGCGTCAGGCATTAAATCACGTTATGTGATGAATAAAGACGGCTTGCTCGACCCACGTCGTCTTGCGCCGATCATTCCTGAACGCTCAGATGATGAGATTTCAATTCAAGCTGAAATTGCGGTTAGTGCTGCAAAAGATGCGCTAAATGCGGCAGGTTTGACTGCCGATGATATTGATATGGTGTTGGTTGCGTGTTCAAACATGCAGCGTGCATACCCTGCGATTGCGATCGAAGTGCAAGGTGCGTTGGGTATGACGCACGGCTTTGGTTTCGATATGAATGTTGCATGTAGTGCTGCGACTTTTGGATTAGAACAAGCCGCAAATGCGATTAAAGCTGGTTCAGCGAAACGTGTGCTGATGGTGAATCCTGAAATTACCTCTGGTCACAATAATTTTACGACGCGCGATAGCCATTTTATTTTTGGTGATGTTTGTACCGCTGTGATTGTTGAAGAAACAGATACAAAACCTGGTTTTGAGATTGTCAGTACAAAACTTTTTACTCAATTCTCCAGCGTCATTCGCAACAATTTCGGTTTCTTAAATCGTGGTGATGAGTCGGGTATCGGTAAGCAAGATAAGTTATTCCGCCAAGATGGTCGTCGTGTTTTCCGTGAAGTCTCACCGATTGTTGCACAAATGATTACGGATCATCTCGCTGCAAATCGTTTAGAAGTTACCGACATTCGCCGTTTTTGGTTGCATCAAGCAAACGGTACGATGAATAAATTTATTTTGAAGATGATTTTGGGCAAAGAGTCCGCTCAAGAAGTTGTGGCAGAAGTTGAAAATAGTGCGGATTTGGCACCGATTATTTTGGATGAGTTTGCCAACACCAGTTCCGCAGGCTCTATTATCGCTTTCCATAAACATTCACAAGATATGGAAGTAGGCGATGTCGGTGTCATCTGTTCATTTGGCGCGGGTTATTCGATTGGTTCAGTGATCGTGAAGAAAGTTGGATAATCCAATATTCAAAAAAAAGAGTGTCGTTGATGATTATCTGCGACGCTTATTTATGAATAATATCTTTTTATGAGTTTGATCATCGATTCGAAAAAAATATGAAGGTGAAAGATGCGTTGGTTGCAAATTTTAGTTTTAGGTTTTTTATCCTATACTGCTTTTAAATATATCAGCCATCGTGCCGTCAAACATCCTGATGGAATGATCACCGCTGCAAATGATCCTGATCAAAGCTCTACGTCTGATTCCGATTTCACATATAAACGTTATGAAATCAAACCTCTTAAAGACTTTAAGATTGTAGCTCGAGTTTTATCTGCTGAACACTACTCGGTAGACGCTGGTGCTGATCTTGTCCCTGTTGATTTGGCTTTAGGGTGGGGGCGCATGTCTGAAACAGCAGTCATTAATCAGCTTAATATTTCGCAAAGTGGCAGGTTTTACCGTTATAGCTACAAACTTCCAGCACCCATTCCGCCATATGAAATTGTCACGCACAGTGCCAATATGCATATGATTCCTTCGACAGACCTCATTGCTAAACAATTGAATAATGTACGTGTTGGGCAAATCGTGAATTTGAGCGGTAATTTGGTGGAAGCCAAAGATTTGAAAAATCAGTGGACTTGGCGCAGTTCGCTCACTCGCGAAGATAGTGGCGGCGGTGCATGTGAGTTGATTTGGGTAAAGAGCCTGTACGTCAGTGATTTATGAGTTTGGTAAAAAGATCGTGTTTATCGCTAAATCCTTAAATATTTTATGTAAATAAGTTATTTAGCTGATTTTAATAGCGCATACTCTTGACAGTTGATTAAACGATAGATGGTTACAATAATTCTATGTCACTCAACGGATAGATAATGTGACAATTATTGTGAATCATTATTTATTAAATAAAAACGGAGAATTTTAATGTTAAATAAATCACTCGCTATCGTTGTTCTGGCTGTTGCTTCATTATCAGCTACAGCCCCTGCACAAGCAGGGGCACAATTCAATCTTGAACACATTTATACTCAATGCGGCTTTGGTGGCATTGTATTTGGTAGAATTAGTTCAGTACTTGCTGTTATTGCAAACTTTACAACTACCTTTGGTGCCCCAGCTATACTTTCGGGTACGTTGTCTCCTGAGATTTGCGGCGGACGAGTTTCTGCTCGTGCTGTATTTATCAAAGAAAACTTCCCTTCGATCGAGCAAGATTTGGCAAGCGGTCGCGGTGAACACCTAGTTGCTTTAAATAATTTAATGGCTTGTCCTGCTGCAAGCAGTCATTTGCGTCAAGATTATGCAAATTACACCTTAACTTCAACGTACAAAGAAGCAAATGTTTCTGTTAATAGCCAAGAACTGTTTCGTATCGTCAATGATAATATAGACGCGGCAAATTGCTCTGCAGCTTAATTTGACATACAAGATGCTAAAGTTTATATCCGCTAGTTTTTGTTCCTTTAGCGTCTTGTTGTTTTGCTTACCGAATACTTATGCACAAGATTTTTCTGCGCTACAAATTAAGCAAGAAGCGCATGAGCTTCATTTAGCTGAACAGCCTGTCTGGCAAAAGATTATTTTGTTTAGAGACCATGCCGAAGTCACTTCCAAAGATTTTTATCTCAGTGACTCAAAAGCAATACATCTTAAACAAATCACGCCACAATTAGAATTAGATGCCAGCATCGATGCGCTGCATGACAACCCCTCACTCATTTGTAAATATCCAGCACGTTATTATTGGCTTAGTCAGCACGTATCAGGTATGCCAACAACCGCTTTGAAAAACTGTAAAAACTTGCCTAATGTAAAGCAAGACGTCCGAATGTTGCTCGTCAGTGGCTATTTAAAAAATCCTGTTTCCACATTTGGTCACGTTTTGATTACAGTTGGCGAAGAGAATGAAAGACAAAATCTACTCGATAGTGCTTATAACTTTGGAGCTATCATACCCGAAAATGAAAATAGTCTAAGTTATATCGCCAATGGTTTTTCGGGTAATTATGATTCTCGCTTCGCCAACAGCAAGTTTTTTAAGCAAGATATTGTTTATGCTAAAAATGAACAGCGCGATATTTGGGCATATACACTCAATCTAACTCCAGAACAAAAAGCACTGTTCATTTATCATTTGACTGAAGTTGAATCGCATACATTTGATTATTATTTTATAAAACAAAATTGTGCTTATCGTTCAGGCGAGCTTTTAGAACTGATTTCCGATATTAAGACAACCCAACACATTACGCCTTGGTACGCACCTGAATATATTTTTGATCAGATAGAGGAGTATCGAAAGGTACATCCAGAGTTTATTAAAAGTGTTGAATATTTACCTTCTGATCAGAACAAATTGTATTTCTTATTCTCAAAAATGCCGCAAGCGATGCAGCAAGAGATTAATTATTATATTGAAACGAAAGATCTTGAACGGATTGAGCAACTGCCAGAATCTGATCAAGAAAAAATCTTTGAATTTTTAATTGCATATCTGAATTACAAAAACATCGGCAATGATAAGCCACAAAGCAAAGCACAAAACCAAGCGCAAAAAAAAGTCTTGATTCAAAAACGTATCCAACTTCCTATCAATGATCATGAACCCGAAATGATGCCAATTCGTCCTTCATCGGCCTTAGGTGAAAAGCCTAGTCGACTGGGAATCGGTTTAAGTAATGATCAAGCGAATTTGAATTTTACGGTATTTAATAAAGATATGCTGAGTTCTTACAGTAATATTCATTCTGAATTTAAGATGCTGGATTTTTCATGGCAAATTAAAGATCAAAAATTAAAACTTCAATCCGCTGATTTTATTAAAATTCTAAAAATTGAAAATTTAGGACAACAACTCACGGGTGAGCGAAAGATGTCTTGGGAGTTAGCGATGGGTGCCAAACCTGATGCTTTTACAGGGCAATTACACCATCCTTATCTTCGTGCGGGTTTAGGCGCTGGTTATGATTTTAGTCCAAGTCTAATGGGTTACAGCATGCTGAGCGCAGAACTCAATGATAGTGCCGCTAAGATTGATGCTGTCAGTGAAACAGGGCTGGTTTATCAACAAGAGCCTTTTGGTTTAAAACTCACTCAGCATTTCCAACGACGAAAAAACGAAGAATTGGCGAGTGAAACGCGGTTTGAACTTAAATATCGATTAGCAAAAAATGTAGATTTAAGAATGTTATTGTCACAAAATAATAAATCTATTACGTATCAATATTTTTGGTAAAAATGATCAATTTATTGTCTCATTATCCTTATTTAATTTGGTGATACCATTTTAAATAACGTCTTCATATCGCCCATTAAATCGAGTGGTACTTCCAAATCGTATAGGGTATGAATGCCAATCACCATTGCGACAAACAAACGACTTAATGATTCAGCAGAAATATCCTCACGTAATTGCTGCCGTGCTTGATTGCCTTTAATAATCACATCCAACCGTTTAAAACTTTGATTAATGGATTCCACATATTCAGCTTGAATGGCTGGGGAGCGTGCGCACGCATCAAGCAACTGATAAGGCCGAATGCCGCCATGTCGTGTAAATGGATAAACGCCAGATGATATCCCCGCAATGAAACGCATGATGAGCGTCGGAATGTCTTCGTCAGGCGAGTCAAGTGCGAGCGCATCGAGTGTTTTATAACGCATGTGCGCCATCACTGCAGCAATGAGATCATCACGATCTTTAAAATGACCATAGAACGCACCACGCGTATAGCCCGCGTGTGTACAAATGTCATCCAAACTTGAACCATCCAATCCATGTAAACCAAACAATATTTCAGCCGAATTGAGAATAGCAGTACGACTAAGTTGTTTAGCTAGGTGACGCTTATTGATCGCTGGTTCTAGAGCGTCATCAGTCGTTAGCTGTGTGGTCAGTGTGTTCAGCATAAATCCTGTCATTCAAAAAAATAATAGCAAGAGTGTTAATCAATTTACTCTAATCAGCATTGAAGCCATAAGACAATTTTTTCCATATGAATAGTGCATTGATTCTTGTCATCGTTATGCTTTGTAGATTGTAGATTGTAGATTGTAGATTGTAGATTGTAGATTGTAGATTG
>JACMMY010000266.1 GCA_014378805.1 Moraxellaceae bacterium | reverse complement strand
CACCATGACCAAGACTGGCAAGATTCCAATACTGAATAAGCTGAACCCAAACCCGTTTGTGGAAATTCATCCAGAAGATGCAGCGGCCTTAGGCATCAAAGATCAAGATACCGTTGAGATTCGTTCACGTCGCGGTTTTGCATTATTACCAGCATTGGTCACTTCGCGAGTATTGGTAGGCAATTGTTTTGTACCTATGCATTGGAATGACAATTTCGGCAAAAACATATGCATCAACGCCGTCACGAATGATGCGGTTGACCCTATTTCACAGCAACCTGAATTTAAGTTTTGTGCTGTTCAACTCAAACGAGTCGCCACTCCTCAAAAAGATGCGCCTTATCCAGAAAAAAATAATGATTGCTCCACCCCTAATACCCATGCGACAGAGGAACTTGACATGTCTCATATTGATGCACTGAGCGGTCTACTTAACCTGCCAGCTTTAGAAGCACCCAAGCTGGATGACACTGAACAAGTCTATATGGTGGGCTTTATTAGCGGCTTACGCACGAGCGAAGGTCGTCAAGCCACTGGTGTTCCGACGATTCCAGTAACAGCACCACTCTCAACACATACGCGCCTATGGATGGATGGTGTACTTGCGGGTCTATTTAGCCGTTCAATAGCAGCGCCAACTATAACGTCCAGTCTTGATGCCGACTCACGCAACGTCCGTCCGCGTCCAAAAGTTGCGCTGCTTTGGGCGTCACAGACAGGAAATATCGAATCACTGAGTGAAAGTTATGCCACTAAATTGATGGCAGCAGGATTTGATATACGCCTATCCTGCATGGCGGATTATCAAATTTCAAACTTGGAAAAAGCCCAATACGTTCTAATCATGACCAGTACATTTGGTGATGGTGATTCACCTGATAACGGTCAAACTTTCTGGTCAGCATTAAGCGCAGATACAGCACTCAAACTGAGTAGTTTACGTTATGCAGTATTGGCATTTGGCGATAGTAATTACGATGAATTTTGTGGTCATGGTCGCAAGTTGAATGCACGTATGGCTGAACTGGGTGCAATCGCGCTTTCTGATCGTGTTGATTGCGATACCGAGTATCAATCCACTGCAGATACTTGGCTTGAACATATCATTACTCGGATTAAAGAAGAAGACGAGCTTCTTCATTCAGCGACCGTTGCTGAAACGCCTGCATTAATAAATAACGCTCCTCCATCCAAAAACAATCCAGCATCGACACGCTTAATCAAAAATCTACGTTTAAACGCTTCTGGCGCCACAAAGGATACTCGCTATTTTGCGTTTGATCTGGGTGATTCTGGCTTAGAATATGAAGTTGGCGACTCCCTCGGTGTTTGGCCAAGTAACTGCCCTGAACTTGTCGACGAAATTATTGGTTTGGTTGGACTTGAACCAAACATAATGGTCAATGTCGCAAAGGTCGGTGATGTTGAACTAGCAGAAGCATTAACCAAACACTTTGAAATCGCACGTCCTAGTCATGATGCACTTTCTTTTATTGCATCTCACGCAACTAACGACGAACTCAGCCAACTTCTTAAAGAAGATCGTAAAGATGATTTAAAAACATGGCTATGGAATCGTCAATTAGTCGATGTTCTTCATCAATTTCCTATGAAAATGACTGCAACCGAATTACTGAGCATACTGAAAAGAATGCAACCGAGATTATATTCAATCGCATCAAGTCCCAAGGCACATCCTGGTGAAGTACATCTAACAGTCTCAGCGGTTCGTTATGAACATGAGCAACGTTTACGTAAGGGCGTATCTTCAACATTTCTTGCAGAACGAGCCGATACGATTACCGTTCCAGTATTTGTACAACAATCAGCTCACTTCCGTCCACCTCATCAAGGTAATACACCGATGATCATGGTTGGACCAGGAACAGGAATTGCACCATTTCGTGGCTTCTTGCATGAACGCCGAGCGCGTGGTGATAAAGGTCGTAACTGGTTATTTTTCGGTGACCAATACTCAGCGACTGACTTTTATTATCGAGAAGAACTTGAAGAAATGCAAAAAACTGGCTTACTCACACACTTAGACCTTGCATTTTCACGCGATCAAGCTGAAAAAATTTACGTGCAAGATCGTATGCGTGAACATGGTGAAGAACTATGGGCATGGCTAGAAGAAGGTGCACATTTCTATGTGTGCGGCGATGCAAGTAAAATGGCTAAAGATGTTGATATCACATTAAAGTCTATTATCGCCAAACATGGTGGCTTATCTGAAGATAAGGCGCAGGACTATATCAATCGCCTATCGAAAGAAAAACGTTATGTCCGAGACGTTTATTAACGGTTTAGAACAATTATTTGTATGTTCTTTTTTTACTTGACTTGTGGAAGGGTTGTTGAAAATTCTAAGTTTCGACAATCTCAGCCAATCAATTTAAGATAAAAATTCACCATAAAAAAACCGATCAAATGATCGGTTTTTTTATGGTGAATTAATCTAAAAGTAATTTAATTAAATACCTGTTTTAGCCTTCGCAGTGAATTTTTCGACTTTTGCTTGATTCTTCAGATACTCAACATAATCATCAAGTTCTTGTTGACCGCGCAATTGACTTAAGGATGTCTGCAACTGAGTACGCTGTTCAGGTGTCACAGCTGCTGAATCATCAACAACACGGCTCACCGCAACAATCGTTACACCGCTCGGAACCTTAACAGTCGTCGCATTCAGACGACCAGCACTCGGTGGTTGAAGACTAAATGCAGCTTGTGACAGCAGTGGTGATGGTAAACCATTTTGACGACCGACTTCACCCATGCTTTGGAAAACAATACCAAACGTTGCTGAAGCTTCTGCCACTGACTTGCCAGCGTTCAACGCAGCTGCAACTTGATCAGCTTTAGTCTTAGCGAGCACCAAAGCACCTTGAAGTTGAAGAGTCGAACGAATGTTTGGTGTTGCCACGGCCAATGTAAGCGGCTTAACAGGTAAATATTGTGTCGCCTGTATCCACATCATCCGAGTTGGTGAAGTTGCTACACCACTAGAGACTTTACGATCTTTAATCGATTCATCATTGAATGCAGTCGCCAATAAATCTTTATTACTAAAATCACCAATTCCACCTGCACGGCCAAGCAAACCTGAATGCGATATCGATAAATTATGCGCTTTCGCTAAATCAACCAAAGAATCTGAACTTGCAGCTTGCTCATTAATCTTACTAACTAAATCACCGAAGGCTGCATCTAGTTTTGCTTGATGGACTTCAGCCGTGAGCTGAGCTTTCACACTATCAAATGAAGGAACATCTGCTTTTTTGATTTCAAGCAGTTTAATAATATGATACCCAAACTCGGTTTTAACAGGCGCAGACACTTGATTCAATTGCAGTGCATAAAGTGCTTTATCAAATTCTGGAACATATACACCATGTCCAGCAAACCCTAAATCACCATTATTGACCGCAGAGCCTTGATCGGATGAATTTGCTTTTGCCAATGCACCGAAATCGGCACCTGCTTTGATCTGTGCAAGAAGATTCTCTGCTTTTTTCTTCGCAGCGGGATCGCCTAATTTATCAACTGCAAT
>JACMMY010000265.1 GCA_014378805.1 Moraxellaceae bacterium | reverse complement strand
TCCAAAAATACGGCGGCACCTCAATGGGTACGCCAGAGCGCATTCTCAATGTTTCTCGTCGTGTGAAGCGCTGGCATGACCAAGGTCATCAAGTCGTTGTAGTGGTCTCCGCAATGAGCGGCGAAACCAACCGTTTGATTAGCCTCGCGAAAGCAATTAGCGAAACACCAGACCCTCGCGAACTCGACCAAATGCTCGCAACGGGCGAACAAGTCACGATTGCGATGTTGGCAATGTCACTGAAAAGCATTGGTCTGAACGCAAGGTCTTACACAGGCGGACAAGTTGTAATCCGCACAGATAGTTCGTTTAACAAAGCACGTATTCAATCGATTGATGAAGCGGCAGTGCGTAAAGATTTAGATGGCGGTTCGGTCGTGATTATTGCTGGCTTCCAAGGTGTGGATGATTTTGGTAACGTCACGACACTTGGTCGCGGTGGTTCTGACACGACTGGCGTGGCAATGGCTGCGGCACTCAAAGCTGACGAATGCCAAATTTATACAGATGTCGATGGTGTTTACACCACTGACCCACGAGTTGCACCAAAAGCAAAGAAATTGGACCGCATTACATTTGAAGAAATGTTGGAAATGGCAAGCTTAGGCTCAAAGGTACTCCAAATTCGTTCAGTTGAATTTGCAGGTAAATACCAAGTGCCACTGCGCGTGTTATCGAGTTTTGATAACGAGAATGACGGCGCATACGACGATGACTTTAAAAACAACGTCGGAACACTTATTACGACTGAATCGGATACGACTATGGAACAACCTATCATCTCTGGTATCGCCTTTAACCGCGACGAAGCAAAATTGATTGTACGTGGTGTCCCTGATCAACCAGGCATTGCATCACGCATCCTCTCCCCTGTTGGCGATGCGAATATCGAAATCGATATGATCGTGCAAAACATTGGTGCAGATGGCACAACTGATTTCACTTTCACGGTTAATCGTAGCGATTACAGCAAAACACTTACATTGATGGAAAAAATTGGCAAAGATGTTGGCGCACGTGAAGTCACAGGCGATGACACGATTGTTAAAGTATCGATCGTTGGTGTGGGCATGCGTTCACACGCAGGTGTTGCCAGCAAAATGTTCCGTACCTTGGGTTCAGAGGGTATTAACATCCAAATGATCTCTACTTCTGAAATTAAAATTTCAGTTGTGATGAACGAAAAGTATCTAGAACTTGCTGTGCGCTCATTGCACACTGCGTTTGATCTAGACCGTGCTTCAGGTGAAAGCCGCGCACAAGCATAAATTTAGTGCTGTAGTTCACGTTTTGTCTGACACAATGTGAACCATTATATTGAAAATGCATAACAATAGCGGATTGAGACTTAAGATTGAATCCGCTAAAATTTTTTTTATGAAAAGTGGTTTTAGGGTCTGTTATGACGCGCAAGTTTAAGCCATACTGCACATAAGCACTCAGCACCAAACAAGGCTGACTCAAAGAACAAGGAGAGTAACATGCTGATTCTGACACGCCGTGTGGGCGAGACATTGATGGTTGGCGACGAAGTCAGCATCACCGTATTAGGTGTAAAAGGTAATCAAGTACGCATTGGTGTCAACGCACCGAAAGAAGTTTCTGTTCATCGTGAAGAAATTTATCAACGTATTCAACATGAACGTGCTATGCATGAACATTTGCAACATCTAGAACAAGACTATCAACCCTCTTTCGACGATGAGCCATTTAATCGTTAACATTGGCAAAGATTTGATGTTAAAAAAGACTTCAATTGATGATTGAGGTCTTTTTTGTACGGGGATGTATAAAACTAAAAATCTCAATAAACTTCTGGCGTTCCGCCCCCCCCTGCGGTGAATCAGCAAAGACTCACACACCTTACTGCCGCACTTTTCCCAAACGTACTCTACTCTTTACTAGGCCATTTCTTTAAACTTCGCCACTCATCTAAATAAACCATTGCCTGTTGCTCACTGATCTCATCGTCCACGGGGTCAAAATCGCCTTTTAGCCATAAATCAATCAGATATCTGGTTTCACTATCAGCGCTAGACCAAGTCTCATCTTTCTTAGCTCTTTCTAAACCAGATAAGGAGAATTGCTCATTTCCATTTAGACCTTTCTTTCTAGTTCGCAGCCCTATATTCGATACGTTCCGCTCATTTAATTAAAGCAATTAATGTGTTTAAGAGGATTGCCTTGTTGTCTGTCAGTTTTACTACAATGAATCGTTGATCCTATTTAAAAAAAACTCATTCACCTTTCAAAAAAACAGGAATCAGCGCAGTCATTGGCGCACGAATTTCCTTACATTCATTAATCAACTGGTGCGAGGCATCTTCTAATAGCAATGTAACCTTCAGACGAAACTTGCGCTTCACATAACCGATATTATAACGCCAATCAACCGTTTGGTCGCGCTCGCCTTGCACTAACCAAACAGGAAAACGACTCGCAGGAAGCCCTTCCATATAAGGCATCCAGCGACTTAAAGCGAGAATCCAACTCATTGCCATCTTGCGTGATTGCAGTGGATCTTCTAAACGAACAAAACGCAAATACTCGGGATTACTATTATTACGGCGAAATTTACGTGGAACGTTGTGTTTGACCTGACGAATTAACGATAAACCAATCGGATTTTGCCACCAAGCACTTTTTGCAGGACGAACCAAAGGTGAAATCAGCAATACCCGCTCAACGATGGGTGAGTGTTTACGAACACACGTTGTCAACACATGATCCATCCAAATTGCACAACCCGTACTCTGCCCGATGCCTAACCATGGATGCGGCAAGGCACTAGATTGTTGCTGAGTAACCCATTCGTGGACATCTTTAAGCATCGCTTGATAGACGGAAAATTCAGCAATCCCAGTTTCTTCACCTGACGACAAGCCATGACCCGGTAAATCAAGGGTGATCACCGCAAAATTTTGCGCTAATAATTCTGCAATCATTGGTTGATACAAACCGCTATGTTCTAAATAACCATGTAACAGCCACACAGTACCGACAGTTTCTATCAGCGGTTGAAAAATCTGAACGTGAATACGATGATCACCTGCGCGTAGATAACCTTGTAAATGACGCGCTTCAAGCTGATCAAGTGCATAAAAAGCACAATAACGTTGCATCGCTTCCGATGGATCACTCGGCCAATCTAAGGAGAGTTGCGGTAATTCACGCGCTGTTTTTACTCGATCTGGCGTGGCTAGATTTCGTTTGATAAACCCATCGGATATCAGTACACCTGATTGATTCAGGCCAAGATTCTTAATATTTTTTATTTTGTGGATGAGTTCATTATCATTTATTTTTAATCGATTCAAAAATGCTGTGGATTTTGATATCAATGCAATGGAGGACTCCGTTGTTTTTTTTGTTTTTTCCAAAAACGATTCTGGTGATTCAATCATGATTGATTCAGTCATATTATCTTTCCATTGATTACAAACAAACCTACATTACATTTATTGTGTCTCTTGACTTGAGTATAACGCATAACAACCTCTTTATTGATCAAGGCACTTTTCAATGCAGTTGTTATAAAGGTATTTCTGATTATGGTACTTCACGGCAACCCACGACGCCAAACCAACGATCACGCGTAAACGCGACCAGTTCATATAAGGCTCGGCGCGTATGCGTTAAATTTCTAGAGTCGGGCCACCATGGTGCAGGATCACCAGGCAATAATGCAGGAATAGGCACAGTTTCTATTCCATTCATAGCAAAAAGCCAACGTGCTCGTGGAATATGCCATTTATCGGTGACTAACTCCACTCGTGGAGCGCCGCCCAATCGCTGCAAAAGTAAAGCACTAAATCTTGCATTTTCACAGGTATTCATACTGCGTGATTCTAACCATTGCGCTGATTCTCCATGTTCTTGCAAAAATTTCTGCATATAGCGCGACTCAACCCCTGTGAGAAAAATCGGCAAGCTTGTTGAACGATGCTGACTAATAGCCTGCATTAACCTGAGTCGTGTATATGAATTCGGAGTAATTCGACCTTGTTTATCTCGCGTTAATCCGCCACCTAAAACCACAATCGCTTGAGCACCCGCTTGATTAGCGCTATCCCAAACGATGCGCGGCGTGAGTGCAACCAAATCAAGTTTTTTGTCCGGGTTAATATCTGTGACTCGCGCAATCGCAAATGCTTCTGCTGCGGAGGTTGTCGCGGATGAAGACTCCAATTGGCTAGCAGGTTCTGCTTTTAAGTGATGCTTACGATCTGAAACAGATGAATGATGTGGCGCTATTTTTGTTTCAGATACTTCAGAAATGTATTCCTGCTGAGCGTTTTGATGACTCGCTGCTGCAATCGGATTCACAACAACTGGAAATTTCATCATATTTTTCAGAATACAATCTGAAAAAAACGAAGTTGACGCTAAAAAAAATAGCACCAATGCAATGAAACTGAAACCTAAAATAATTTGACCGAATCCACGCAGACTCCATCCGCCTTGTGAACGAGAGGGATAAAGTTGAATACTTAACCTGCGTGGAAAACGGTTTTTAAGCATCGCATACACCTATCGGACAGACTGGCTCACGCTCTAATCTCACTGCAAAACGCGACCAGACATCTGCTTGTACTGCATCAGATAATGCCAAAACATCACGCGCGGTAGCGCCACCATAATTGACCAATACCAAAGCTTGTTTTTCATACATACCCACTTTGCCTGTGGTACCGATTAAGCGACGTCCGCGCCAACCAGATTGTTCAATCAACCAGCCCGCTGCCAATTTAATCTGTCCATCTGTTTGTGGGTAGCCCGCGATATTTGGATATAATGCTTTTAATCGCTGATAATCTGCGAAGGCAACACATGGATTTTTAAAGAAACTTCCTGCATTTGCGATCTTTGCAGGATCAGGGAGTTTTTGGCTACGAATCTGACAAATCGCCTGGGCTACC
>JACMMY010000264.1 GCA_014378805.1 Moraxellaceae bacterium | reverse complement strand
CACCACATCGGGCTCGCCTTCACTTTTGACAATCGCCTCAAACATTGCTCTGACTTCATCCAGCGAACGATGTGTTTGGCGCGTTGGCCCACTATCGGCATAGCACACAGGACAAGCTAAATTGCAGTTGTCGGTGATTTCCACCACCGACAAACATGCGTGCTGCATATGATCGGGACATAAGCCGCAATCATAAGGACAGCCGTATTCCATTTTTGTGGCGAAATTACGTGGCATTTCAGGTTTCTTAATATAAACCTCACGGCACTGACGGTAGTACGCCGCATCATCCATCACCAGCACGCGTTCCATACCATGCACAGGACACCATTTGTCCATATAGACTTTTTCGTCTTTGATAATGATCTTTGCTTCAACAGGATATAGGCAAGTGCTACAGACTGAACTGGTGGTGTCATAGAACAAATATGGGCGAACATTAGCCATCTAACATCTCTTTTTTCTTTATTAAAATGATGATTGTGAAGCGACACGCTTCAACTGAAAACTTTGTTTGATGAGGAGCGGCACATAAATACACAGTGCCAATAGGCAGACCCATTGAATGCCTGACCAACCGAATGCGTACTCATAAGGAACTGGTTTAAAACCATCAACGATAAAACGCCATAGCAAATAACTGGCTAAATAAATCTTGAACGATAAGCCAGATAATGGTGCAAGTTTGGCTCGGTTAAACCACAACAAAAGCCCGATGAAACTCACCGCCAGCATGTCGTAAATTTGAGTTGGATGCCGATACACACCATCGCCAAAATCAATGCCCCATGGCAAGGTCGTCACATTACCAAACGTGCCGTCATGCAATCCCGCGAGGAAACAGCCAATACGACCGACAATCGTACCAACAATCAACGGCAGAATGAAATCATCACCCGTTGATTGGGTTTGATGAATCAGTTTTTTAGCCAATTCAACGCCCAACAAACCACCCAATAAGCCACCGACAATACTTTGACCTTGCACCAACATCAGCCAACCTTGAGTCGCCCATAACTGCGGGCACTCAATGACGAATAGTAACTTATTGCCTATCGCCGCACACAAGATAAAGCCCAAAATGACATAAAACGAACCGCCCTCGGTAATCTGAGCAATGCCTTTGCGACGCTTAATCACGCGGTAAACTTGCACGCCAACGAGTATTGCCAACCATTCAAAGAAAAAATGAATGGTATGGGAGGTTATTGGATTAAAGTTAGGAAAAGTCATCATGAGTATCTATTAATGCATATTACCAAGACCGTTTCCCATCGATAAAAACAACAAGATAATTGGACTCGCGACCACCGCACCGACAACAATGGCACCATCTGCGGCGATAGCGAGGGGTGTCAGTAAAACTCTTTCTGCGACAGCGCCTGCATTAGCGACATTGGTTCCCGCAACAGCTCCAGCAGTCGCGTAATCATATGAAATGTTGAGAGAATAAGGCTGACTAAATGACTGACTTGCGGGCATTTTGAATTTGCCAGCAGAATATACAGTGCCGTTGGTTAATCGTCCTGAACGATAGAACTCTTTATTGTCGTTCACATTAAAATTATGTTCATCCAAGAAAGCTTTATCGGCGTTCGGCAGCGTCACTCCACTTCTTGTTACCAAATCATAATAACCATTGATTTTGTTATTTTTACTAATCACAAAACGTAGATTAGTCGCCATAATCTTTGAGCGACCATTCCACATTAGCATTTCTCTTAAATCATTTTAGAGCGGGAAAATATAATGGTGTTCTTTCCCAATAATCACGAGTTGTTGCTGATTATTGGTAATTAAAAAACTACTAACTTCCTCATTGAAAGAGGGTTTATTCATAGGCACAGACGTCTTCACAGACGTGGAATACAGCTCGTGCGTCACACACGCACCGCTCATCACACACAACACGAGCGACAACAAAATCATTAATGGTTTTTTCATTTATTTAACTAGCCGATTCTTAATGGAAAAAAATTAAACTGTAACGCGCAAACACCTGTGCCAACCAATAATAAAATGGCAGCCAGAAGCAATATTTTCTTAAGCAAGGAATACGTTTTCGTTTTTTGAAGTGGATCTTTGGTCACTAAACCGATCAACAAAATGATCAACGATGAAGCTAAAAATATGATGCCTACCGCTAATAAGAATGTGCCGCTGAGCGCAAGTGTATTTTCGATGATTGAACTCATGAGTTTCTCTTTTTTTTATTTTTAAACAAACGTATAAAGCATACATCTGTCGCACGCATATTAGCGTAACAAACGTATAATCACCAGATTAAGATATCAATAAAACCAACTATGTTCTCTCCACATGACTCCAGCGTAAACCAACATATTTTCGTCAATTTCCAGCGCGGCATCCAACTACACCTAAAACGCACCGATCTCATCCACCCAACCATATCAGGCAATAAATACCACAAACTAAAATACAACCTGATCGAAGCCAAAGCGCAAGGCGCAAAGACCTTGCTCACCTTTGGTGGTGCTTACTCCAATCACATTACAGCCGTTGCAGCCGCTGGAAAGGAATGTGGTTTTGAAACGATTGGCATTATCCGTGGTGAAGAACTTAACGACAAAATCCACGATAACCCCACGCTACGTCAAGCACAAGATAATGGTATGCAACTTCATTTCATTAGTCGCAGCGACTACCGCCGCAAAGCTGACGCTGAATTTATTGAACAGCTTAAATCAAAATTCGGCACGTTCTACCTTATCCCCGAAGGCGGCACGAATGCGCTTGCAGTAAAAGGCTGCCAAGAAATTCTAACTGAACAAGATAAACAGGATTTTGACTATGTTTGCTGCGCTGTCGGCACAGGTGGCACGATTGCGGGGATGATTAATTCAAGCAGTGAAAAGCAAAAAGTACTTGGTTTTCCAGCCCTAAAAGGCGACTTCCTTTTTGATGAAATCAAACAATGGACAACACGCAGTCATTGGGATTTATGCCTTGATTATCACTTTGGTGGTTACGCCAAAACCACGCCTGAATTACTTGAATTTATTCAGAATTTTCAGCAAAAAACTAATATTGAAATCGAACCGATTTATACAGGAAAAATGCTGTTTGGGATTTTTGATTTGATTGCACGTGGTTACTTTACGGCTAATAGTCAAATTTTGGCGATTCATACAGGTGGGTTGCAGGGAAATTTAAGCAACAAGTTTAGTGGCTACATCTAAGTTCACTGAGCGGAGTCGAAGTGGACATCTCAACTACCATCTGTGATTAACCCGCACATTTCGACTCCGCTCAATGAGCTAAGCCTAGGTATACGGTTCAACACTGGGGGACCTTAAGCCCTAACTTTTCCACAAATGGCAAAAAATCTCGATCAGCAAACAATAGCGTATGACCATGCTCAATACAGTAAGTCGCAATCAAACAATCAATCGTCTTGCGGATCGTAACGCCTTGTTTACGCAGCTCACGAAAATTCTCTGCCGCACGAATGGCAACATGCTGCCCACCAATATCTAAAATTGGCACAGTTGCAAAAATGGCTTTCGCCTGCTTAAACGCACGTTCTTCACGAAAACCTTGTAAGACCTCGGTCAACATCAAATCGCCAGTTGCGACGACTTGAACGCCGAGTAAATCTTTTAATTTAAGCGCAGCTGGACTTGGCTGACCATTAAAAAAATCAATCCAAACACTTGAATCAACAATAATCATGATCGAGTCCGCATCTCTTCCAAATCACCATCCCAAGCAAGTTTGCCAAAGAAGCTTTTGATATTTTCCTGCTGCTTCAAGAGCAACAAAGTTTTAAGCCCTTGTTCAACAGCTTCTTTTTTTGTTTTAATGCCCGTAGCATGAAGAACATTCGCCATCAATGTTTCATCAATTTCAATATTGGTACGCATAATATGAGCTACCCACGATGTGTATATAATTATTAATTATACACATCAAAACCGCTAAATAGTGTTTCATTTTGCACCAAGAGTAATACTCCATTTAAGTTCACTGAGCGGAGTGGAAGTGGACACCTCAACTACCATCTGTGATTAACCCGCACATTTCGACTCAGCTCAATGAGCTAAGCCGATGTAAAGCATAGCCCTGCGCAAAATCGCGTATAATGCCGTCCTTTCTAGTTTCACGTTTTGAGTTTTAAATGAGTTATTTTGAATGAGTAGCTACGACGTTATTATCATAGGCGCAGGCGCATCAGGCCTCATGTGTGCAAGCCACGCAGGGCAACGCGGACGGCGCGTACTGGTGCTCGATAGCAGCAACAAAGTCGGCAAAAAAATCCTCATGTCAGGCGGTGGTCGTTGCAACATGACCAACCTATTCGTCGAACCTGGAAACTTCATTTCCAACAACCCACATTTCTGTATTTCAGCACTGAATCGCTATACACAGTGGGACTTTATCGCGATGGTGGAAAAATACAAAATTCCCTATCACGAACGCAAACACGGACAACTCTTCTGCAACGATTCCGCCAAAGACATCCTCAACATGCTGCTCGCGGAATGTGAAAAAGTAAACGTAACGATTAAAACCAATTGCGAAGTCACTCAAATTACCGCGATTGAAGGCAGTAAAGAAAACCCATCAGCACGATTTAAACTAACCTCAAATCAAGGTACCTATTTCGCAGAATCATTGGTCATTGCGAGTGGTGGATTGTCGATTCCAACACTCGGCGCTAGTGGTTTTGGTTATGATGTTGCTAAGCAGTTCGGACATACCGTATTACCATTACGCGCAGGATTAGTGCCGTTTACCTTTACCGATGGTTTTAAAGCCGTGACGGAACGCCTGTCAGGCATCGCCGTTGACGGTACGATGAGTAGCGACACAGCGTCATTTAGCGAAGCGATCTTGTTTACCCATCGCGGCATTAGTGGCCCAGCGGCGTTGCAAGTATCGAACTATTGGGACGTTGGCGAATCCATTACCATGGATTTATTTCCAACCGAAGAAGTCTCTGAACTTGCCGATTGGCTCAAACAACAAAAGCAACAACATCCAAAATCATTACTGCGTACACTGCTCTATGATCGTTTGGTCAAGAGCCTTGTATTGGAATTACAAACCTTACTGTGGGAAAACCATGCAGAAACAGCCATGGGACAAATGCCTGATACAGTCTTAGATGAAATTGCTCATTTACTCAAAAACTGGTCGCAAAAACCATCGGGCACTGAAGGTTATCGCACAGCAGAAGTCACGCTCGGCGGCGTAGATACCGCTGAACTCTCGTCCAAAACCATGGAAAGTAAAAAACAAACAGGCTTGTATTTCATTGGTGAAGTGGTTGATGTTTCTGGTCATTTAGGCGGCTTTAATTTTCAATGGGCATGGGCTTCAGGTCATGCTGCGGCACAATTTGTTTAATACTCTAGGATACTCAGTTCATGCAAGGTATTAAACGTCGGGTTATTCATACGCTGTCGTTTGAAGTGATCGCCTTAATCATCGCTGTTCCATTATTTACGTGGGTTTTGGGAACGGGTTTAAAACATATCGGAATCATGACCCTTGTCATGTCGTTAATTGCGATGATATGGAATATGAGTTTCAATAAATTGTTTGAGCTCTGGGAAGCACGTCAACGTTCGCAGCATCGTACAATTAAACGCCGAGTTATGCATGCGCTCGGCTTTGAAGGGGGTTTATTAGTGGCGACATTACCGCTCATCGCGTGGTGGATGCAGATGAGTATATCGCAAGCAGTGCTCACCGATTTAGGCTTTATGCTGTTTTTTCTAATCTACGGCTTCCTGTTCAATTGGAGTTTTGATCGTGTCTTTGGACTACCCAAACTCGGTTAAGCACTTTGACCCTTCTCACTAATCCGCGTACAATTTCGCTCTGCTCTTTATAAAAAGCTCAATCTATTATGCCTCATCATCTAGAGCCTATCACCCTTGAGGTTGAAACTCCTGTCACTTATAAGTCATGGCTGCATACAACGCGCGACTATCACTTAGTGGGTATCATCGCGTTTTCCGCACCTGAAGCGCATATCGCTTGCGAATGGGATGATATTGAGTTTATTCGTCGGCGCACGGATGAGTTTTCGATTATTGGTTTCCCTGAATTCTTATCGGCGATGGTCTTAGATTTACGTGATTTACCGTTTTTATTAGATGCCGATGCGCCTGTTTTTCCTTGGCGAATGATGGAAGAAGAATGCCCGATTCGCGTGCTGGTTAGTAAAGCGCAACTCGCGCACTACTCTTCGGTATTTGAACCAGCTTGGTTAGGTTGGGATTTGGATTCTTGCATCGCGGAGATTAGGTCGCTGCTAGATCGGAAAATTCAGTAGGGCTTGTCTCCTTCCCCTGAGGGGGAAGGTTGGGATGGGGGCGCTTTTAAAAGCAAAGATCAAAATCACCCCCCTTCTAAATCTTCCCCCTCAGGGGAAGACTTCAAAACAAAACAGCAACCCATTAATAAGTATATTTCAACTCACCAAACACCGTCCGCTGTGGAAACGGATGAAACAAGAAGTACTTGCTGTTATTCAGATTATCCACACCCAAAGCCGCGCTCCAATGCTTCGCAAAGTTGTAATTCGCGCGCGCATCCATCACAAAGAAACTCTGAAAACCTTGGTACGTATCAGGATTGATGTCGGTATTATCCACAGTCGCAAATTGCTCACCGCTATAACGACCCGCGAGCGTAAACGCCCATTGATTATTTGGCTTATACGTCGCAACCAAAGTGGCGCGCCAATCAGGTACATACGGCGTATGTTTACCTTTAGAGATTGCACCAGAAATCGTCGGCACATAACCGCTATTGGCGAGAATTTTGGCATTCACATAAGTGACGTTGCCTGACAATGATAGGCCTTGCACCAAAACATCATCTTTCTGTGCAACTAACTCAATGCCGCGTTGACACGTCTTATCCACATTTTGTGTGAATGAAACAGGCGTTGCATAACCTGTAATCATCGACGTTTGCGAAATCAATGCATCTTTGACGCGTTCTTGAAACACAGAAACGCGGATTTTGCTGTCATTGGTTTTACGTTCAAGCGCAATTTCATCTGACAACACATTTTCAGGTTTTAAATATGGATTCGGTCGGGTAAACGTCGTGCCTGTTTGCACATTTTGATAAAGCTCCCCGACCGTTGGGAAACGCAATGCTTTGCCCACCGAACCTGTCATCGTCCACAAATCATTGATCGTCCACGCCAATGATGCTTTCGGTGAAAAACCTGATTGATCGACATTCGGTTGATTAACGGCAAAATCTTTGCTATTACTCGCAGTAGAGAAGTTATAGCCATCAGTGGCTTGCCATTGCTCATAACGGCCGCCAATCGTTGCTTTCAACACAGGTGTTAATTGCCAAGCATCTTGTAACCACAGTGCTTTGGTTTGCGTTTTACCGATTGAGTTACTGAACAAAGTGCCCTTTCCACCTGAAACCCAATCAGCGGTGTTATAGGTTGGACTTTCTAACTCGAACCAATCTTGATGCGCGCCAAAGCTGAATTCATGTGCGGCTAAAACCTCATCTTGCGTCGTCCAACTGCCCTTCAAATCAACCGTTGACCAACCCGTACCACTCGCATCGCTAATCCGACCTGCTCCACCATTTTTTGCCGCTGGATAAAGCCCTGTCGAAGTACGCGTTTGATCAGTTAAATAACGCATATTGCTAGCAATCAACGCCCAATTAAAACCTTCTTGATCATGGGTTTTAATCGTTAAACTTTGCATCAAATGCTGCTGTTCAACATTATTACTAGAGAACTGTCCTGCAATGCCGCTTGCACTATACGAGTAACCACCAGTATTCACATTGCCCGAACTAGCCGCGTAATACTGAGCTCCAGCAGCATCACGCAAATAAGTCTGCGCATTTGCATCTGCATTATTCTGCCAATAACCAAGCGCATACGCCGCCGTTAATGTCGGGCTTAAATCATAAGCCATTTTGAATTTGAGATTGTCTTGGACGGTATGTACAAAATTACCCGCGCCCAATACTTGAATACCGCCGCCCGTACGATTTTGATCGGCAATCGCACCTGTAATGGCAGGCAGAATGGCACTGGCGGCTTTGGTCGATTGTGCAATTGAACCAAACGAAATCGGCTGACTATCACTCTCTATATGTGCCGCAC
Source organism: Moraxellaceae bacterium (assembly GCA_014378805.1). Lineage (GTDB taxonomy): Bacteria > Pseudomonadota > Gammaproteobacteria > Pseudomonadales > Moraxellaceae > Aquirhabdus. Next base: position 3,290 of record JACMMY010000264.1, on the reverse strand, counting down.
TAAACGTCCACGTAAAATCAGCGATGCGATCACCGAGAAACACATTGTATTGCTCCGCACCCGCATGATCCTTCGTTCCATACTGCGCAAAATTCTGCGATGTACCGCGCACGACCGCGCTGGCTTCAAATTTCTGCAGCATTTTGGTGGTGATCTCAGCTACCACACCGTAAGAATTGCCTGCATAAGCAGCCGAATATGGGCCATACAACATATCAACGCGTGCAATTTCTTCTGGCGCAACCATAAACCATTGCGGAGAACCGTTGCCGTTGTTGTTATTGATCAGCGTCGACAACAAGACGTCATCGGCAAAAATCAAACTGCGCGCACTGCCATTGATACCCGTGGTTCGCGTTGCCAATGGCGCATTGGTATCACCGATATAACGCTTACGCACCAGCACATTAGGTAAATATTTAAGTGCATCTTCGGTGTTCACAACATTGATGGATGTCGCAGCTTGTTGAGCGGTAATACTTGCCGATGTCGCCGGAAATTGACGGGTAATGTCATTCTCAACGACCTGATTGGACTTGCTGGTTTTCGCTTTGACAACAATTGTTGGTAGCATGGTTGATGTATCTACGTTTTGATGAGTGCTCTTAACATCACCTTTTGCAACAGCTGATTGACTAAACAAACCCATTACAGCAATCGCAAGTAAGTTCTGTGGAAAAGTGCGACGTGATGAAATCATCATATTCATGTTCATTCCAAAAATAATTTATACAGCATGAGTGAGCACCCATGTTTTACATAGGCACAGAAACAGGCGATGCAAATAGACAGCAAAACAGACAATCCAAACGAAACAATGCAGGGCAATTCAGCCAACCACAGTGATCGTTAAAGATTTTAAATGTCGTTTAAAACTGTTTTAAGAAATGAACAATGGCGGCGCGCGGCCTTGAGGACGGAGGTTTTTATTTTGATTTAGGAAAGCGGCATCAACAGCTTTCGCTTTAACAGTCAGCGTTGAAATGACAACTGTCAGTAAAACTGCGATTACGACATGAAGCGGAGGTAAAACCGAATGACCTAACAATAAACAGAATTCACACTTTGCATGATTCTGATGATGCGGTTCTGCTTGAGTTTGGAGCAGACTTGGGTTAACGACTTTCGACGTAGAAACACTGGATGATGTCGTTATTTCAGGCGAAAGATGATGCTTGGAATGATTTGATATAAGACTCGATGAATGCGCAGAATGAGGATTCTGCATATCAATCATATGCGACATTTCTGCCATCGACATGCCTGACATAGCATCGGCGCTAGGAACAGAACTGGGTGATGAGGGATTTGATAATGAAGGCTTTGAAGCCGAACTAATTTGTGAAAAAACAGAAAATTCTTCACATACACCAAAACCAACACTAATTTTCTTTGCTAATATCGGGGTCAAAAATACTGATAACTGCATCAGCCAGGCAGCGAATGCAAGTAAGATCCCGAATTTTAAGGGATGGTTTCTAAACCGAATCAGTGCTGACAACGACTTACCGTACGGCAACAAAATGTGGCTGTATTCTACTCGTTTTGATTATTTTTCTCTAGGCGAAATGCCGATCATTGTCCATTGTCGAGTCAAAGACTTAGCTTCCTACCAATAATTCTCTACCGCAATATTCCCGACCCCACGTCGATTCATCGTCAATCCACGCGCCTTCAATGCGTTGCGCGTATCGTCGATCATCTGCGGATTACCGCACAACATCACATGACTAGTCGCCACGTTCATTGGTAAATTTGCCGTTTGTTCAAGTTGACCATTTTCAATTAACACAGGCAAACGCTCATGCAATGCGTATGAAGGATCACGCGTCACCACAGGAATAAACTGAAAACTCGCACCGCTCTCATCAGAAAAGGTTTCGGCCAGCGCATTGATTTCATGTACATACGCTAACTCTTCAATCGTCCGTACGCTATAGGCTAAAACGATATGACGATAGTTTTGCCACACAGCGAAATCTTGCAAAATTGATAGAAACGGCGCAAGTCCCGTGCCTGTCGCAAGCAACCATAAATCTTGCGGAACAGGCTCTTGATAGCGCGCCAAAGTCAGATAACCATATGGAATGCGTTCAAGCAGCAAATTGTCGCCTACTTGCAACGAATTTAAGCGCGACGTAAATGCGCCATCAGGCACAACAATCGAGAAGAATTCAAGCGTCTCAGCAAAAGGCGATGACACCACTGAATACGCCCGTACAATTGGCGCTTCACCTGCGACTTCGATCCCAATCCGCGCAAACTGCCCCGCAGTAAATCGGAAATGAGCAGGACGAGTCATGACAAAACTGAATAACGAATCACTCCAACGACGCACATTCAGCACCGTTTCACGACTGTACTTCGCATCTAATGCAGCGCTCTCTTCTCGATCCAACGCAGTGCTCTGATCCTGACTCATCGTTTCATCCACCATCATGCAAACACTCAGCTTTTCAATATCCAACCTACGACCACAACATGGTAGCATGTAAGGCAATTAAAATGACTCATAAACGATTAGGGCACATCCCATGCGTATGACTTTGCGACAATTAGCGGTTTTTGTGGCGATTGCTCAAGAAGGCACGGTCACGCGCGCAAGCGAAGCCGTTCGCCTTACGCAAAGTGCAGCGAGCATGGCATTGTCAGACCTTGAGAGTGGAATTGAATCCCCTTTATTTGATCGCCAAGGCAAGCGTTTACACCTCAATGATTTAGGTCGCTATCTGTTGCCACAAGCACTAGAAATTTTAGGCCGTGCCGAAGCGTTTGAACAAGCTGCACGCGGAGAATTACAATCAGTTGATATCCGTTTAGGCTCAACCCTGACCATTAGCGACTATTTAATGCCTGACTTGATTGCAGGATTTATTTTTAAAAAACCTGATGCTCAGCTTCATCTTCAAGTCGGCAATACTCGCCAAATCATTGAAGCAGTCAGCCAGTTCCAACTTGATCTCGGTTTAATTGAAGGCTCGTGTCATGTGCCTCACTTACAAGCTTTGCCTTGGCGCACCGATGAATTAGCCGTCTGTACCGCGGCAACCCATCCACTCGCGCTCAAACAACGCCATACGCCGCTTGTTCTAGAAGACTTTAAAGATGTCGAATGGATTGTGCGTGAAGAAGGTTCAGGCACACGCGAAGTGTTTGATAATGTCGTGCTGAAAAATTTTCCAGATGCCAAGCTACGTTTAACGTTAGGTCATAACGAAGCGATTCTTAAAGTCGTGGCTGGCGGCATTGGCGTAGGCTGTGTATCGCGCTTAGCCGTTGAGCCCATGATT
>JACMMY010000263.1 GCA_014378805.1 Moraxellaceae bacterium | reverse complement strand
TTTGGCTTCTTTATCTGCTTTTTCCTGTGCAAGCTTCGCCTCTTTTTCCTGCGCAAGTTTTGCATCTTTTATCGCACGCTCTTTCACAGCTTTGGCGGCGTCAGCTGCTTCTTTTACGGCTAGTTTTTTTGCATCTTCAGCAATTTTCTTTTCTTGAAGACGGGCATTTGCTTTTTGGTCAGCAGCTCGTGCTTCTTTCTCAGCAGTATCGGCCGCTCGTTTTGCCTCAAGTTCTTTTAGGTGCTTGGCATCACGTTCTTTAGTACGTTTTTCATCAATTTCTTTGGTGCGTTTAGCATCGAGTTCGGTTTTTAATTTCTCGGCCTGTTGTGCTTTTTTAAGCGCGTACTTTTGTTCAGTTTCAGCTTGCTTTTGCTTAACGGCGGCTTCATTAAGAATTTGTTGTTTCTCTAATTCAGCGTGTGCTTTTGCCAGTTCACGTTTTTGTTGCTTCGCTTCGCTCATTGCTTGTACTTTTTGAGCTTCGGCTAAGATTTCTGCTTTTTGTATAGCTTCTGCTGCTTTTGCTTTTTTTTGTACAGCAGCCGTTTCTGCTTTTTCTACAGCTGCGGCTGTAGCTTCTGCAGCTCGACGTTGAGCTTCTTCACGTTTATTGTTATGTTCTTCTTGAGGATTTTCCTTTGCAGGTAAAGCCTGATTTGCGGCACTTGAAGATGCTTCTGGTGTGTTTTGCGCGGGAGGCGGTGGCACAATGACAGCTTTAATATGTTTTGGGACGGGGAGTGGCTTAATGTCTTGCCCAAACCAAATAAACGCAACCAATATCACAATGTGTAGGGCGACCGTAATTGCAAGCGGAACGTATTCTAAGCGACGCGGTTGATGCATCCCATGAGGTTGTCGCGGTGAAGTTGCGTTGATTGAGTTCACGGTTTTGGTGTCGACATTAAATATATTAAATCCATGATTTTCATTGCTAAAAAATTCTTATTGATGCTTTGGTGGTTGTTCAGTCATTAAGCCGACAGTGAATGTTTTACTAGACTGAAGCGTTGCCATTAACTCAACAACTTTGCCATACGGCACTTTTTCATCCCCATTAACCAGAACTAAAAGATTTGGATTTTTAGTCATTGCTTGGGTTAGCTCTTCATGGAGTTCATCTTGCGTGACCGTATGTTCTTTACTGTTACCAAAACGCACAGATAGATTTCCATTTGCTTCAATCGTCACAATCGCGGGCGGCTCTTTTGAGCTGGATAATGAATCCGTTACTGCTTTCGGAAGATCGACTGTAAGACCCGCCGTAATCATAGGTGCAGTCACCATGAAAATCACCAGCAGTACCAACATGACGTCAATATAAGGCACAACATTCATGTCGCTTTTTAGCGGTTTTTTTACCCGTGCAAATGGGCTACCTGACAATGACATTTAGCTCGCCTCACGTTGCAGTAAACCCGTTAACTCTTCAGCAAAGAGAATACGCTGTTGATAGACCGCTTCACTTTTTGCACTGTAACGGTTGTAGGCAAGAACCGCAGGAATCGCTGCAAACAGACCAATAGCGGTAGCAATCAATGCTTCTGCAATTCCCGGCGCAACCGCCGCAAGGCTTGCTTGTTGAACCTGTGATAAGCCCATAAATGCATTCATGATGCCCCAAACTGTTCCGAGCAAACCGATATAAGGTGATACTGAGCCGATGCTTGCAAGTAGTGGTAAACCCTGCTCAAGAGGTGTTTGTTGGCGTGATAGCGATACGCGCAACATTCGTTCTGTGCCTGCTAAACGCTCTTCGCGGCCGACCCCTTTTTGGCGCAGTTTTAAGAACTCAGAAAAACCTTCATAGAAAATCGCCTCATGCCCACGTTTATTTGGGTTGATTTGTGCGTTTTGGAACAGTGTTTTCAGTTCAGCGCCTGACCAAAAAACTTGCTCAAAATGTTGATCTTCTTGGCTGATTTTTTTATTTAAAATTTCTAGTTTAGCAATCAGATACCAACCATAAACCGAAGCAGCCAAAAGAATGAGCATCACACATTTAACAACAGCACTCGCATGAACGATTAAATCAATAAAACTTAAAGATGGAGTCATGGGTCATCACTATACAAACAAAGGGTTCAAATTAATAAATCAAAAAATCAGCATATTATTCATTACAAAAAATCATGTTAAACAACGCTTAGTATTGAAGCGCAGTTTGTATCAAATCACGAATATTGGTCGGTAAGCGGCGAGGCCTTAAATTGGCATCCAAACAAGCAAGTTTAACATTTGCAGATGCGATTACGGTACGCTTTGGACTGCCATTAATCACATCATCACGCTCTATACGTTGGCGTAAAATAAAGGATGCTGCACCACAAGAGACGGCCTCAATTGAGACGATAAGCAGGTTATCCATCATCGCAGGTTGGTGATAACTGATTTGTAGCTCATGGACAACAAAAGAAAAAGATAAATTCGGTAAATATTGATCTGTTCCATCCGTCGTTTTTTCGCTGAGTTCAAGACCTTTGTTCCCGATTAAATAATGATCAATATCCTGCGAACGTAGCCATTCAGTCCGTGTCCGTTCCATATATTTTAAGTGGTTTGCATGATAAACAATACCGCCAGCATCCGTATCTTCGATATAGACGCGAAAAGGATAGGAAAAGAATTTTCTATGCGGCATAAGGATTCGAATTCATGTGGTTAAGCGATTACTGCATTATCATAAGCTGCATTAATAATGCATTAAACAGTAAGTGAGTAGAGTGCAGTAAGTATTTTGGTAACGATCGAATTTTTGTCGAACAATTTATGGTGGGTTGCAATTTTCATAGCGTTTGAAATTGCAAAAAACCTTTACATCATTTTGCTAAAAACTCAGTATCGTTGAAGCATCTATCAAATACTGTGACTGTTAGGCGGGAGCTTTAAAAAACACCCCGCCATCAGAATGTACCTCAATATCCATCTTGGTGAGTGCTTGATTCTTGCATGGCCCAAAGACGCAATGTCCATCTTCTACTTGAAAGAGTGCCCCGTGATTGGCGCAGATCAAAAATTCGCGATCCATATCCATAAATTGATTTTCTTGAAATTCAAGACTGACGCCTAAATGTGGACAGCGATTTAAGTACGCATAAAACATCCCGTCGCGCTGGGTGACAATAATCTCACCTTTAGACGTATCAAAGCTACGTGCGTCACGCTCTTCAACTTGTTCAATCTTGCAAATCATTTCCATCATGCGATCCACCTAAATCAGTCCATGCAAACAGTTCATAGAAATAGAAGTTGTCTTAGTTTTTAAGCGTTTTTGCTAATATCTCAGCATATTGCTCGCGGTGTAAGCGTGCGCCAAATTGCCCAACCAGCGTAGAAGCAATGGCTGTTGCTAAATACCCACAGTCACCCAAAGGTAAACCACAGCTCAAGCCAAATAAGAACGACCCTGCAAACGCATCGCCAGCACCATTGGTATCCAATACTTGAGGGACAACTTGTGGCGGCACATCAATGCGTACTTCATCATAGCCAATCACAGCGCCATTTGCGCCGCGTGTAACAACCACCAGTTTGCTCTGTTGTTTTAAAGCAGTCAGTGCGCCTTCAACAGTGGTTTCACCGGTAAACATGAGCGCCTCTTGTTCATTACAAAACAGAATATCCACTCCCTCACCAATTAAATCAACGAGTCCTTCACGCGCATATTGCACCATCGCTGGATCGGATAAGCTGATGGCGATTTTAGTGTTTTCTTGCTGACTTGCTTGAGCGCGTGCTGTACGCACGGCATCGCGCGCAGTTTGGCTTGTTGCCAAATAGCCTTCAATATAGAGGAATTTTGCAGTTTGAAGTGGTGCAAGATCAACTTGGTCAATCGATAAATCTGTCGTTATACCCAAGTAGGTGTGCATGGTACGTTCACCGTCTGGCGTCACCATAACCAAGCATGTACCAGTCGTGCCAAGACCTTCAGAAATGGATGAAACCTGAACTGCACCAGCCGCTAAATCTTTTAAGTAAAATTTGCCTAAATCATCATGACCTACACGACACGCGTAAAACGCCTGACCACCAAGTGCACTAAAGGCATATATGGAATTTGCACCTGAACCACCGCTGACTTGACCTGCGCTAGAGGTATAGGCATTGAGTGCATTGGTGAGGTTTTGCTGAGCGTCTTGATCCGCTAAGTGCATCATGCCTTTGGTTAAACCAACTTTAGTCAAAAAATCATCTTGAATTGAATATTCTTGATCGACGAGTGCGTTTCCAATTCCGTAAAGTTCAACTGACATAAAAGGTTTTTCCAAGGAATATAAGACGAATTAATGTATTTTTTAAACTGGTAATATTTTAGTACAGCACGATCAATTTACAAAGGCAAATATAAAAAAACAAAAGGAATCTATATTAAGGATTAAAATCTAGTCCATTGTGGTTAGCAAAGTATCATTAATGATTCATATCGGTAATTCTTTCATCAATAAAAATAAATTTAATGCTTGTTATATGTAAACAAAATCCCAAATAATCCTACATTGATTTAATATACATTTTTAGCGAATTTATTGTCTTCGGAGATTCCATGACTGCAGCATTGCCCACGACATCCTCATTTGAAATCCCAGCATCGGCATTTGAGACTTTTGAACTTCTACGTCGTGAGCCGATTGAGTCGTTATCTGCTGAATTACTTGAATATCGTCATAAAATAACGGGTGCATCGCATTACCATCTCGCCGCAGATAATGATGAAAATGTATTCATGGTGGCGTTTCGCACGCAACCGATGGACTCAAGTGGAGTTGCCCATGTGCTTGAACATACAGCACTTTGTGGCTCGAAACTCTTTCCAGTTCGTGATCCTTTCTTTTCAATGATTCGTCGTTCATTGAATACCTTCATGAATGCGTTTACGTCTTCTGATTGGACGGCTTATCCATTTGCATCACAAAATAACGCTGACTTTTTTAACTTATTATCCGTGTATTTAGACGCGGCGTTCTTTGCCAATATTGATCCGCTGGATTTCGCGCAAGAAGGGATTCGCGTTGAGTTAGAGGACGGTAAGCCAGTTTACAAAGGCATTGTGTTTAATGAAATGAAAGGCGCAATGAGTTCGCCAACTGATCAGTTGTATCATCAATTAGCCCATACACTCTATCCAACGACCACTTATCATTATAATTCTGGCGGTGATCCAGCCGACATTCCGCAGTTAACGCATCAGAAACTCGTTGATTTTTATCATTCGCATTATCATCCCAGCAATGCGGTGTTCATGACTTATGGCAATTTAGCACCAGCTGTTTTACAGCAAAAATTTGAAGAACAAGCGCTGGCGAAATTTGCCAATGGCGAAAAACTTGAATCTGTTCCTGAACAACGGTACACCGAACCACAGCGTGTCGAAGCCAATTACGCAGTAGATTTAACTGAAGATGAAACTTTAGAAAATCGTACGCATATTGTGATGGCATGGTTATTACCTAAAACAACGGACATCAAAGCACGTTTTGCGCTGCGCTTGGTTGAAGGGGTTTTGCTCGAAGATTCGGCTTCACCATTACGTCAATATATTGAAACCTGTGGTTTGGGTGAATCGCCATCACCGCTATTAGGTTTAGACGATAGTAATTTTGAAATGAGTTTCTTGTGTGGTTTACAAGGCTCGAACCCAGAGCAAGCAGATGCATTTGAACAGGGCGTGTTAAATGTCCTCAAAAAAATCGCTGGCGGCGATATTCAAACGGCACAGGTGGAAGCGGTTCTGCATCAGATCGAATTACAACAACGTGAAATTGGTGGCGGTAGTTATCCGTATGGTTTGCAATTACTGTTGAATGGTTTGGGCAGTGCTATTCATGGTGGCGACCCTTTACCAGTTTGGCAAATCGAACCGTTACTCGCTGAATTACGAGAAAATTTGAAAGATGTAAATTACTTACCGAATCTAGTTCGTGAGCATTTGCTTGATAATCTGCATCGTGTGCGTTTAGTATTGCGTCCTGATAGTGAAAAAACCACACGTGATCAACAACGTGAACAAGATGCGCTCGACAAAATTGAGGCAGGTTTGACGGCTGATGATCGTGCGAAATTCGATAGCGGCGCTGCTGCTTTGGCAGAACGCCAAGCGCAAGTCGATGATTTGTCGATCTTGCCAAAAGTCGGATTGGTAGACATTCCCGTCGATTTAAAAATCCAAACGGGCGAAACGACGACACTTAAATTAGGTGAACA
>JACMMY010000262.1 GCA_014378805.1 Moraxellaceae bacterium | reverse complement strand
GCAGACCCACTGAATAACACCCGCGAGACTGGTATTTTTAGCGTGACAATGAATGGAAATCTAAACGTAGGAGGGCAGCTTTATGTATTCTCAAAATAATAAACGGCCTTTATCACGTTTGGCGGCATCGATCGCATTGGTGTTTTCAACTTGTGCTATGAGTAGCGCGTATGCATTGGAGTCTATTACTGATCAGGCGATGAGTGATGTAACGGGTGCGGATGGCGTTGCAATTAACATTGGGGCTGACCAAGTGCAATTTGGTTCATTGTATTGGCAAGATAGTATTAATCAGACTGGAGCAACAGGTAATCTGACCTTTGCGAACACAGTGCTCACGAACGGTGTGGGTTCAACATCACCGATCGCCGCGGTCGTGAAAATCAATACGGGCTCTAGTAGCAATAAGCCAGCGCTGAGCATGAATTTAAGCATTAATTCGTCATTATTGTTTACTGCACCAACCATTACGATTTGTACCACATTATCAACCTGCACGAGTCCAACTTCATTAGGCTCGCTGGCTGTTCAGACAACTAATCCAGCGAATTCGGCGAATCCAACTACTGTGATTGCACAGCCGAGTACGTTAACTAATCCGACAAATGTAAGCATTACGACAACCAATGGTTTCTTGAATTCTAGTGGTACTGCGTCTGTAAAGTTGTTACTTGATAGTGCAAATATTTTCTTTACCTCTAATGGTAATCAGATTGTAACGTCTGATATTCGTGCGAATATTAATGCGACGGGTCGGATTTGGGTGGATACGGCTGATGGCTTCCGTTTTAGTACCATGGATGGCTCAGGATCATCAATTCCTGACAGCCTTGGTCATACGGGTGTGTCCTTGGCAGCAGCATCAGATTCTCGAGCAGGTTTACAAGCAGCTCTTATGATGCAAAATAGTACAGGCAATACATTAGCATCTTCTACGCCGACTGGGACGAATACACCGCCGAATGGACTGATTCGTTTTGGCGTGTCTGGTAATTTGCCGAAACTTGATCTGTATCTTCGTGGTTCCGCTGGTGCATCTGATAGTGCGGCCAATGGAGGTGAAGATAATATTGGAAACGTGGTTGGTAAATCAGGCATTTCTGCTCGAATGATCGCTACGATTCAATCGGGAACAACCTTGTCTCACGATGGCAATAATACAGGTTCAGGTTTTGAGTTGGAACTTGGTGCAGCAGGATTAAATGGTTACGGCATTCGCATGAGTAACTTTGTACCGTTTTCGAATGTGATGGGTACTAACCCAACGATTGATACAGGAAATGTTTATTTAAATTTGGTTAATGCGAGTAGTTTAACAATGCCAGTTCCGCTAGGACTAACCAGTGGTAAGGGTGCAATGGGAGTCGTATCTAGTAGTGCGCATAATTTTGGATTGTCTACAGTAGATACCCAAAATATTTCGAATATCACCCCTACATCAGCAGCCAAGACAGACAACTTGCTCTTTGCAGTTCGCGGATTAAGTATTCAGGGCGTCTCTCTGAAAACGTCATTTTATCAAAATGGCGTCGGGGCTTGCACAGGAACAACGACATGTGCAGGTTCAGGTGCGGTGACTGGTTTCGCAGTGATACCTGTGTTGTATGGTGTTAGTGCTAACCTAGCTTTAAATGCGAATACAGGCTCTGCTACACCGTCACTCGGATATTCGTTAGCACTTGCAATGTCTGGTAATAATGGTGGAACAACTGAAACTGGAAATACGCCCGCAACAGATATTAAAGAAAGTGCTTTCTTTCTTGCAAATACAGGGACACAGAATAACGCTCAGTATATTGGCTTACGTGATATCAATTTGTATTTTAAAGCAAATGGGGTGATTACGTTTAAAGGAAGTACAAACGGCGTCACCCATATTTCTACCAATAACATCAATATCACAATGCCTAACTTTCTTTTTGCATTGTCGGCGAATTTTGCAGCTGGCTATTTACCTGGAACTGAAAATACTGGTTTGACTAATGGCTCAACTCGGTCAGGCTATTCATCGTTTGCAAGCAACAAAGATACCATTAGTACGATTGATCTTTCTTTGCAAAGTGATGCGACGAATTACAAAGATAACATGGTCGATGTGATTACAAGTTCTGCATTCAATACGCCCACTTCAAGTTTTTTGGGTTTGAATGCTGACTTGACACTCAAAGGCACTACTGGAAGTTGTAGCACATTGACACCTGTCGGTAGTACTTGTAGCGGTGTTAAAACAAATGGTGTACCTGATCAGAGCCTTGCAACCAATAATTTTATTCACATTGCTGAACCCGGTACAGGTGCGGCATTTGGTTTAGATCGAATTACAGGTCGTATTCAATTGGGCTCTGGTAGTGGAATTAGTGTGGGTTCTAATAGCGGAACGCTCACCGCCAATTTAATCGTGAACCCTCAGAATATACAAGGCAACGAATTGTTGGCCAATATTAATCTGTATGACGGAACTTTGGCTGCGCCGCAGTCTTTGGGAAAAATGGTCATTACAGGCGGACAATTACTCGGTTCAATGACACTGAAGCCATGCACGATCACGGGTACTGGTGCTAGTTTTTCTTGTATTTAACCGAATGTTTAATTGTTTAAGCCAATTTTTAAATTTATGGCACATCAGTGCAGAATGATAGTGGAGTATGAGCAATGAATAGGAAGCAACTTGTTACCCGTTATTCGCAGGTCTTAATGTGTCTTGCAACATTATGCTGGATTCAAGCGCCAGCGAATGCAATGCAGACATTAGATGATCAACAGCTCAGCCAAGCTACTGGACAATCTGCATTTTTTACGAATTATATCGGGCCTACAGATTTGGGGAATCCCAATAATGGCGTAACCACAGGGAGTACGAATAATATTGGGTTTTATACGTTGGGGCTAAACGGCACACTTTCATTGAACGCTAACATTAATCATCTTCAGTTGGGATGTGGCGGCGTGAAAGGACCGGGCTGTGATATCGACTTGTCACAAGTACGCTTAACAGGAAGTAAAGCGGGACCCAGCGGTACTTTTGCAGATTCTAATGCAAATTTACAGAACCCTTTCTTGCAATTTGCAATACAAAACCCAACCAGTCTTTCGACACGTCATGTCGTTGGCGTTGCTTTTGGTGCGCAAAATGCGGACGCAGTGTTATCTGTAGGTCAAAATCCACCCTCAACTTCAGTAACGTATCGAACTCAATGTACTGGTGGTTTTGCTAGCTCATGTACACCAGCTGCAATTACCAATTCGTCAGCCCAGCAGCAGGGTGGCGTAGGTATTTCGTACCTACCTGGAACCCCAGGTGGCTCTGTACAGACAATAGCGACCAGTAATACCAGTAATTTAGGCTGTGGTTTTTTTGGGACATGTTTTAACCAAAGAACTGTCACGGTGACAGGCGGTGAAACCGGAATTAATAGCCTTAGTGGTAACTTCCAAGTAGCGGTGGCGAATGTCAAAATTCCGACCACTATTTCAGGTACTTTGATTGCCGATGGTAGTGGTGATCTATACCTCGAGGAGCAAAATAATCCGGGTGCAGCGAACTTCCAACCTTCAAATGGCGTCTGTGACGCGAATGGGCACTGCGGTATAGGGGGTAATTTTGGAAATGGTTCCAGCAACGGTGGGAGAACGGGTACATATTTCCAATATGTATCGGGAAGCCGCCAAACGGGTGTAAGTCTGGGTTCATTAAAGTTGGATCTAACCAATATTGGAGGTCTTGCTGGAGCAATTGGGAGTGGTTACGCGCAAATCAAACCTCAAAATCTGATCGATGTGCATAATTTGGTTGCCAGTAGTAATGCGAATCAAGGATTACTGCTCTCGTTAAACAGTACTCAGATCACTTGGCCTCAGGTTGGATCAGCGGGTGTTTATACTTTTCCAACAACATCCCAGTTTCTAAATTCAAGTACAACAGCTGGCACAATCAGTGATCAATCACTTGCCGCAAAACAAGGTTGGTGGTTATCGGTACCGCAGGCCACGATTGGTGGAACAGCTGCAAATCCGCTAAATACAGCTCCAGTGGTTTTAGATGGACTTGGCAACGTGTTTTCATCACTTGGCTCGCCAGGTGTTGCAGTGGGTTCCGTGAATTTGAAGCAAATTCCTGTTGCGAACTGCTATAGCGGTGCAAAATTTTGCTAATCTAAACTTGATTATAAAAAAACAGCCATTAGGCTGTTTTTTTATGTCTAATCATTGGTTTATTTAAAACTCACTCCACTTTAAACGTATCAGGTAGCTCGTATTCTTGCAAATGCGCATCATCTTTGGTCTTCTGAGTAATGCATTCAGCAAGTTTGGCGCGGTCATGCGGGTGTAGACTGATAAAGTAAGCCCCAGTGCGAAACCCTTCTAAATCTTCATCTTCAGAATATACAGTGCGTGCGGTTGCTGCGAGATGAAAGGCGTTATTTGGATGACTTAATGTCATATGAATGTGAGAGCCTGGTGGAACGCGATCGCGCGCATAAAATGATAAACCACTTTCTGAGATATTGACGCGTGTTGGCGTTGGCAATAAAGACTCGACCATATTGTCGTAGAGTGAACCGGTCAGTAGTGATATTTTTTGATTCATGAGCTGGAGAACACGCGCAATTGCAGGCTGCTCTGTCTCTATACTTTCAATCGTGAGTTTTTGTACACTTTCAATTTCATCTAATTCAGCAAGTAATAAGAAATAACGAGGCAGTGCGAACTCAGAATCATAAGGATCTTTCATTGCGCTGGTGCGAGTGATCAATTGATAATTAATACGCATGGAATCGTTAATGCGAGAGAGCAACCGGCGTTCAGCAAGATCATCTGAATTGTTATTGTCGTCGAGGTGGAGCGCTTCCATGGTTTATCCTTGCCTAATTGATAATGTCACATCGCCTCATTGCGATTCATTGCTATTTTGATTGTTGATGAGTATTTAAGCCGTAGACAAAAAAGTAATACTCGCATGCATTATCGAGTGTTTATTGGCAAATATCAAACAACTTAAGGCGATTTTGTATGCAAAATTATCATTCCTGATGAATACCTGCTGCGACTTCCAGTTTGTCGTAATGAACTCATACAATTGCGGTCTAAGTATCGGGTATGCTACTCACTGTTTTGCTGGATATTTTGTTTCTTTTTTATCATCTTCACAATGATCGATATGGTTTTTTTATTTTGTTGATTGGATTTGTCTATGTTTAAACCCGTCTCGTTGTTCGTTGGTCTGCGTTATACCCGCGCTAGACGGAGCAATCATTTTATTTCCTTTATTGCACTGGTTTCGATCATTGGTCTGATGCTGGGTGTGGCGGTGCTGATTACCGTACTGTCCGTGATGAATGGTTTTGATCGTGAACTAAAAACTCGAATTCTCGGCATGATTCCGCAAGCAACAGTATCGTCGAATCAGATTATTACCGATTGGCGATTACTGGTTGCAAAAGCTGAGAAACAGCCTCACGTGGTTGGCGCAGCGCCATTCACGCAAGTACAAGGGATGTTGACGGCACAGGGACAAGTTGCAGGAATTGTGATCAGTGGGATTGATCCAAATCTCGAGAAAAAGGTGTCGATTATCCAAAATCACATGACTTCGGGATCGTTGGATGGTTTGGTCGATGGCGAGTTTGGCATCGTATTGGGTCAAACCATGGCCGATAATCTCGGCTTACAGCAGGGTGACAAAGTCACGCTGGTGTTACCTGAAGCGACTGCGTCGCCAGCGGGTGTCGTGCCACGCTTTAAACGTTTTACCATCGTTGGGATTTTTAGTGTCGGTGCAGAAGTCGATTCGAGTCTAGGCTATATCGCGCTGAATGATGCCGCCAAGTTGTTGCGTCAGCCTGACGGCGCGCAAGGTGTGCGTTTGAAGCTGGATGATTTGTTTGCAGCACGAGAAGTATCGAGCGATTTTGCTGCTGAATTACCGAATAATTTTTATGCGTCGGATTGGACGCAAACTCAAGGCAATTTGTTTAATGCCATCCAAATGGAAAAAGCGATGGTGAGCCTGTTGCTGTTCCTGATTGTGTTGGTTGCTGCATTTAATATTGTTTCTAGTCTGGTGATGGTCGTGACGGATAAGAAATCCGATATTGCCATTTTGCGGACTTTAGGCGCGTCACCGAAAACGATTACTCGAATTTTTATGGTGCAGGGTATTGTGATTGGCGCGTTTGGTACCTTGACTGGCGCCGCTTTGGGAATTGGTGCAGCTTTGGGGGTTAGTCCGTTTATGGGCTGGATTAATACGGCATTTGGTTTGCATTTATTTGATGCTTACTTTGTCAATTACTTGCCATCACAATTGCGTTGGCAGGATGTGGTACTCGTGGTTGGTGTGTCATTGGTTTTAAGTTTCCTTGCGACGATTTATCCAGCGCGCCGCGCCGCACGAATTCAACCTGCGGAGGCGTTGCGCTATGAGTGATTTGACATCGAGCAACGACGTGTTGCATGCATCTGAGCTAAACGCATCTGTACAGAAGGCGAATGAATTGAAATCAAATCCAGAAAATCAACGTCGCACAACTGTTTTGTCGGCGTCTAATTTATCAAAAACATTTAACGAGGGCAAAAACCATGTGACGATTTTGCATGGTTTGGATTTGTCGGTTGAGACTGGCGAGTTTGTGTCTATTGTCGGTTCAAGCGGTTCAGGTAAAAGTACCTTATTACATTTGCTGGGAGGATTGGATTTGCCGACCACTGGCGAAGTCAGGGTGCGCGGCGAATTACTCAGTAGTATGAATGAAACCAAACGCGGCGAAGTCCGTAATCGTTCACTCGGTTTTGTGTATCAGTTTCATCATTTGCTACCTGAGTTTGACGCGATTGAAAACGTCACCATGCCATTATTATTTCGACCTGAAGTGAGTGTCGATGATGCGCGCGAGCGAGCGATTGATTTACTCAAGCGCGTGGGTTTAGGTCATCGTTTAGATCATAAACCGGGCGAATTATCAGGCGGTGAGCGCCAGCGTGTGGCTTTAGCACGCGCTTTGGTCACGCGTCCTGCAGTCGTGCTTGCTGATGAACCGACGGGGAATTTGGATCGTAAAACGGCAAGTGATATCTTGCTGTTACTGAGCGAGCTGCGTCGCGATTTAGGCATGGCGCTGTTAGTCGTGACTCATGATGAAACGCTTGCAGGCGCTGCGGATCGGGTGATGCATATGCAAGATGGGCGTTGGTTGGGGTAAGGTTCGGGTTATGCTTTTGCTTTGAAGTCTTCCCCTGAGGGGGATGAGCTAGGACAAAGAAAAGCGCTGCTTTTTCCTAGCGCAAGAGAAGGGGGGTGCTTTTGGCAGAGAAAGAGCAAAAACGTACCCTTCCCACCTTTCCCATCAGGGGAAGAAGTTCAAAAAATTAGCTTTTACTGATTCATATCCTTACGTATTTTTTGACGAGTACGTAATTCACGAATCACATGCCAGCGCCATAGCCACTGAACAATAAACTTTGCGATGGTCGCAACGATAAGCGCCTCGACGACTAATCCAACCAAGAGTGCTCTAAAATCAAACACGAATCCATAAGAGGATAACGATCGCCCTGTGTCACTAAACATACTGGTGGTAACGTGCACGACGATGATTTTGATTTGCGAAAGATCGAGCAACGGAATACCAAATATGACTGAACCTAAACAATAACTTGAATAAAATATTGGAATTAATGTAAATGGGTTGGTGATCCATGTGAGTGCAACACTGAGCGGAAGATTGACTCGAAACATGATGGCACAGATTGCTGCGATGAGCATTTGTGATGGAAATGGAATCCATGCACAAAGAATTCCCCAAAATACTGCGCCAGAAATCGATCTTCGGTTAATATGCCATAGGTTTGGCTCAGTAATTCGGCTGCCAAGACGATGCATGCCTGGAAGGTTGACGATGTGTTCATGCTTGGGCATGTGACGTTGAATAAATTTTTTTGGCATATCGCTCTTGCTAAAGTTTAAATGTCTACATAAAAATGGTTGATGCAAATATTTTGGTATCTTTGATCAGATCGTTTCAAAAATTAAAAACAGCACAAAAATTAAAAAACAGGATACACGTTGACCAGTCGTTTGCATCATCGAAAAAATACCCATCATGACATTGATCACAATCACAAACCTAACGTCTTGGTTTGGATTCTAACGGCTTTCGTCTTAGGTGTCATGGCAGCAGCCATCAATATGACCTCTAATTATGTATGGTTTTGGTCGTGTGCCGCATTGTTGATCATGTTATTCGTATGGATGATGGCTCATCGTTCTCTATACGCGCATCAGATCATATGGGGCGGCTTGAGTGTTTGCGTCGTGTTTTCTTTGGGATTGGCTGAAGCGAAATACGCGATGAGCCATGTTCTGCGCGATCGATTACAAACGCCGCAAACGGTGAATGCAGTTGTCCGTGTGATTGGAATGAGTGATGGTGTTGATGAAAATTGGCGACAAGTGGTTGAACGTGTTCATGATATAGACGGTTTACCCAAACGTTGGTTACTTTACCCAAAGTTTGCGGTGAATGTTGAACAAAGACGTCCGATTGCTAATCTTCGCGCAGGAGAGCTGTGGCAAGTCACTGTCAAATTGTCGCCTCCGCATGGCCTTGCTTCGCCTGCGGCGTTTGACCAAGAGCAATGGCTGTTGACTGAGCGGATTGGAGCGACGGGTTCATTAGAGTCGGCAGTGTTAGTTGATGCGAATGCGGGTGGCTTACGTGGTTTATTGGATCATGTCGATCGTTATCGAAATGAACTACGTGATCATCTGGCTCAGTTAGATTCACCAGCGCGGGCGGTGTTGCTGGGGTTAATGACCGGTGATCGTGCGTTAATTGATCCCGATGTGCGGCAGTTATATCAGCAAGCCGGCATTAGCCATCTTATGGCAATTTCTGGCCCGCATGTGGTGTT
>JACMMY010000261.1 GCA_014378805.1 Moraxellaceae bacterium | reverse complement strand
ATTCGTTTTGCATGATTGGTGTTTAAAGCATCAGTCATATATTGAATGCCAAAATTCTTTTTACCGACGGATATACCAAAAGTTTGAGTCTGTGGTTCAGCATGTAAACCTAATTTATATCCTGAAATATCTCGGTACCCACTGACTTGCCAAAGATCGATCAGTTCATTGGCGTATACAGATGCGCTCGCTGACCATGGACTTTGGTTAGGTTGATACGTGAGTGAACTATCGATTCGATATGGTAGCTTCTGAGTGAGGCTGCTTTTTTGAGATAACTGTCCAGTCACGTCAAAATGCGGTAGTCGATTTAATTCATAATTAAGGTCATAGCGAGTATTTGGAACTTTATTCCACCGCATTTGTCCATACAAGTTATTCATCGCAAAAATAAATTTCAATTCAGGCGTAATCAGTCCTTTGAGCATCATATCCACTGAAACACCGTAGCCTATGGGTGCTTTTGGATTCCAGCCTAAGGTTTCTTCTTTTAAAGCAGGTTTACTATAGTTGTAATCTATATTGGCTTGTAAATTGTTGACGGTATTTAATAATTCTTGGGTATTTTGTGCATTGTTGGTTTGTCCAAACCCAGAAAGGTCACCTTCAAGGAGTTCTCTACCTTTGAGGATGTTTAAACCTGTGTTCAATTGCCAATTTTGATTTAATTCAAAAGTATAGCCAAATCTAAAGCCTTGACTTTCGATATGGTTGGCTTTAATCAATAGATCATATTTAGAGTTTGGGGTTAATGGGAGTTCATTTTGAATTTGGTAATAAAGTTTAGCTGTATCAGGTGTGAAGTGCAGTAAATAATCGTATTGCCAGACAATGCCATATTGAAATGAATCTTGTTCCTGACGTAGTTCCATTTTCCCTTGGGCAAAGGCGGTATCTCCATTCTTGAGCGGTGAGCCTTGCCAGTTGTCGGTAAATGAATTAATGGAGAGCGGTTGACTGTAAACATCCGCTTGCATGATCAAGGTTGTTTCTTTTTGTGCATGTGATACGTTCGAGAGTGAACCCAAAGCAATGACCATACCCAAGTTATAGGCTAAACGTGTTTTCATAAATTATTTATTTGCAAAAAAGAGATGAAAAAAAAGGCAGCGCGAAGCTGCCTTTTTGTTTTGGTGAGGAACTAGTTAATTTGCAATGACAATAGTCATCGTACCACCAGCAGCCTCTGGGAAAGATGCTTGATATACGGAGTTTGTTGATTTGAAGATCGAGCCTTGTACAGTTCCATTGACAGTAATATCAGAAACTTTCGTGCCAGCAGGAGCATCTCCAACGCTCAAGATGTTGTTGATTGTCGTACTTGCGCCATTTGGATGGTTCAGGACAACTTTAACAGTTTCTGGTTGAGCGGCTGTAGCGGCTGTAAAATCCGCTGTTCCAGTGATCTTGTCACAATTGGAGCTAAGTTCAATATTAGAAATCTGTGCGGCATTGTATGCTGCACGATTTCCTGCAAATTTTGCAGTGAAGACATTTGTTTGTGCCCCAACTGTAATGGTCGTAGTCAGGTTAAGAGTGAAGTTACCTTTTACGAAGTTCGTAGACGTTTCAGAACCGTTAGCATCAAGAGCAATGACACCAGAGAGATCATTGGTTAAATTGATGGTTGCGTCAATTCCCGCAGTATTTACACCTTGTGATGCACTACCTTTGAATGTAATTGAGGTTGGTACAAAACTGGTTTGTACAACAGTGCTTGTGCCAGTTGTATATTTAACTTTTTTACCTAGAAGCGCGAATTGGTCTAGTGATAATTTGGTGTCGCCAGAGGTTACGCTAATATTGGCGAAATTGATTTTGCCCGAATTAGGGATTGCATTATCAATGTTATTGTTGAGAGTATCTGATGTTGGGTATGTGACATCAAACGTACTATTTGCACCTGCTTTTAACGTTGTTGTTTGATTGCTTGCAGTTGTGACACTGATCGCACTATCTGCATTCAATTGAGCATTATAGCTGGCACCAGTGGTCGATCCAGTTGGAATTTTAGTCACAAATTTACTGACATTGACCGTTACTGGGCTACCGTAAGTTGGCGTATAGACTCCTGAAGGGAAGGCGTAACCTGTTTGCACTTGTATTGTAAAGCTACCACTCACTGTTACAGTGCCTGCGCTTACTGTTGCGGTCAGACCACTGACGTTAGTGAATTTATTTTGAGCACCATCGCTTTCTAATGCTGACTGAATTTCTGCAGTCGTTAATGCTGCTGATTTAGTATTAGCAGCATCAATCACTTGAACGATCGCACCTGCAGCAGCACCAAGTTCTTCAGTGCCGGCAAGATTAGTTGGCTTATATGTTTCGAATGTCTTTTGAGTATTTGAGATAATTGCGTTGAATGATGTGACGAAATCTTTGGCTTTTTGCAGGTCAGTTGCTGCGCTATTGATTGAACACGCCGCAGTTGGAGGGTTGTTATTGTTATTGTTACTTGATGAAGAGCTGCCTCCGCCACATCCAGTCATCACTAAACTACAAGCAAGAAAAAGAGAAGAAAATTTAAATGCGTGTTTGATTTTTATATCCATTTATATGTTGTTGGACATTAAATATAACTTAGTAGTCATGCAATTGCTATCCCCCCAATCGGGAGATAGCATAAATAAAGTTAGAAAAATAAATGCTTTTTATGACTTAATAAGTGAGGAAATCAACCCTTACGCTTCGCCCGATTACTAATCAACGTACCCAAACCCTCATCCGTAAAGATTTCGAGCAACGCTGCATGCGGTACACGTCCATCAATGATATGTGCGCTAATCACACCACCTTTAACTGCATCAAGGGCACAGCCAACCTTTGGAATCATGCCGCCGTAAATCACACCCGTTTCAATCAAATGATCGACATCTTGTGTGGTGAGTCCCGTTAATACATTTTTGTTCGCATCGAGTACGCCAGGGATATTGGTCAGCAAGATCAGCTTCTCCGCTTTCAGTGCTTCGGCAACTTTACCCGCGACTAAGTCAGCATTGATATTGTAGGTATTACCTTCTTCATCCACGCCGAGCGGTGCGATGACAGGAATGAAATCGCTATTCATAAATAAATCGAGGACGTCGGTTTTAATGCCAACAACTTCGCCAACCAAACCGAGATCAACTTTTTGCATCAGACCCGCAGAGTCTTTTTTGTCGAGGTACATTTTTTTGGCGCGAATCAAATTGCCATCTTTACCCGTTAAACCAATCGCACGACCACCGTTCTGGTTGATCAGATTGACGATAGATTTATTGACGCTACCACCCAAAACCATTTCTACCACTTCCATGGTCGGTTCATCAGTGACACGCATACCATCAATACGATCAGACACGCGACCAAGCTGCTTGAGTAGGCTGTCCACTTGTGGGCCGCCGCCATGCACGATCACAGGGTTAATGCCAACGGTTTTGAGCAAAACGATATCACGCGCAAATGAACGTTCAAGTTCTGGATCTGTCATGGCGTTGCCGCCGTATTTGACAACCAATGTTTTGCCTGCAAAGCGTTGAATATAGGGCAACGCTTCGGTCAGAACTTTGGCAACATTTAGGGCTTGGTCTTTGTTCAAAGGCATGGAAAGTTACTCAAAGTTCAGTGAAAGTGGATCAGAATTCAGATTCGTTGAAGAATGTTCAATGACAGATTGTTTCGGCATTTTTTCTGCCAGACTTGGTAAGTGTTTTTTCACCAAATCATGGAATACCTGCTGGATATATTGTAGAGAAGTTTCGCTCTCTGCTTCAAAGCGTAAGGTCGCAAAAGCCCCTGTATTTGATGCGCGTATAATGCCAAATCCATTTTGAAAATCAAGTCGTACACCATCAATTGTGGTTAATGTTGCACCCTCAATGAAGATGGCATCCGCAGCAATATCGGCAAAGAAATTTGGCGGTAAGTCAGTATCAAGCGGCACATATATATCTGCTGTTCCAACCCGATTTGGAAGCGTTTTGAGAAGTTCATCTAAACTTTGTCCACGTTGACCAAGCCATTCGATCAGGCGTAATGCGGCGTAAAGTCCATCATCAGAGGCATGACCACGATCATCGTTAAAGAAATAGTGTCCTGAGAACTCGCCACCGAAAGCCACTTCATTGTTTTCAGACATGACGGCATGACGAATAAACGTATTACCACTTCGACTCATGATTGGACGACCGCCATTCGCCGTAATCGTTTGTGAAACCATACGGCTGCATTTCACATCAAACACAATATCCGCACCAGGTTTGGATTCTAAAATCATAATAGAAAAAAGCGCAATTAATTGGTCAGAGGTCACGACCGTACCATCTTTGGTAACCGCAACCATACGATCGCCATCACCATCAAATGCAAAGCCGATATCTGCTTGGCTAATGATCATTTGCTGTGAAAGCTCGTTCAGTCGATTTGGCTCGCAAGGGTCAGGGTTTCCGTGTGGATATACACCGTTCGGTTTGATATCCAGATCAGTCACGGTACAACCTGCAGTTTCAATTGCTTGTTGTGCAATTTCACCCATGACACCATTCATGCCATCAATCACCACATTTAAATCTTCGGACAATATGACATCATTGAGCATGTCATCTAAATAATGAGCGGTGAAGGATTCCTGACGAATTTTCCCTTTCCCGTCTGTAAAGACTTTGTTTTTGGCGCGGTTGTAAATGGCGTCAATATCTTCAGGTAGTGGCGACTGTTGCTGCATCAACCACTTCACGCCATTGTATTCGGCTGGATTGTGGCTGGCAGTAATCATCACCCCATTGCCTTGCAACTGGCGCGTAGCGTAGTGCATCACTGGCGTTGGTACCATGCCGATATCAATCACTTGTAATCCACATCCAACTAAACAATCGCGCATGATTTTGGCGTATTGCTCACTGGTAGTGCGTGCGTCATAGCCAACGACCACTTCAATTTGTCCGCGAGCACGCAGTTCACTACCGATTGCACGCGCGATCGGTACCATCCATTCCGCAGTCAGCTCGGTCACTTTTCCACGGATATCATATGCTCTAAAAATATGCTTTGGTAATTCATTGCTCAGATAAAATTCTGTTTCTGGGAGAAGTGCGCCACTGCCGAGCGTAAACTCCATCAGGTTACTCTTTTCAGGTGCTGGCGTTGTGAGTGCCTCATCTAAATAGGACAAATCATCCAAATCTATTTCAGGAGCAGCAGTTTGTAAGATTTGAGGTGCGTCCTGAATGGGAGGGAGATCAACGACAGGTTCTGGCGTTGGCTCAGGAGTTTGGACAATGAGGGGTTTTAATGGTTGCTGGGAGAATGTTGCTTGAGTCGCTGTTGACGGCGAAAGTTCAAGTGCAACGGCATCCAAATTTGATAGTGGATCAGTACGCGTTGATGAGCTAACTAAGTGACGTTGTGGTTTCGCAAAAAACCAAGCCAAAATCGCCAGTAAACAACCAAAAAAAGTGAGTAAACCTGCCAATAGTGGCAAGTTGGTCATTGGGTTAAATGTCCCTGTAGGATCAGATTTCGCAATACTTAATTGCCATCCCAATGACTTCAGTGGAATATTGGTCAGGGAGTTATTTTCTCCGCGATGCAGTGCGAGTAACTCTATATTGTCACCACTGCCAATTTTCTGACTCAGTACCAGTTGGATGTTTTCTGGCGTAATCTGTTTTAGATCATTTATGAGCGGAGCAAGTGGACGTTGGCTAACCAAATAACCGCCAGCAGGCATTTCAACGACTGTTGTGACTTGCGCCTGATTGCCCGTATTGGTGATTTCGGCACCAGTAGGTGCGGTATGAGTACGATTAAGAAGGTCTTGCTCAGCAAAACTTAATGTCGGCGGCACTACGCCATCCATACCCACAATTGCTTTAACCTGACTATCCGATTTCAACGTCGGTTGTTGTGCGAGTAAACGGCTTTGTGATATCCAGTTATCAATGCGACGATCAATGAGGATTGCTGCTTGCTGACCGAAAGTATCCACGGATTGCGTTTGCTGCTGATCAACAAAATGCTGGGTCAATAAATAACTGCCAACTCCGACAAGCGTTGCTAATGTCACGTGTAACGCTAATGGCTTAATCCGATGGTCTAATTTTTTAGACAATAATTTGGCAGTCATGTTATTGGTTTTTGCGGTTGTGTTAGCAGATTTCTTCATTGAAAATATGTCCATTTATCTTTTTTAGAATACGTTAGCCTAAAAAAAACTCGTCATTGAGTCCATTCATGGTGATCATCGTTTTT
>JACMMY010000260.1 GCA_014378805.1 Moraxellaceae bacterium | reverse complement strand
TGAAATATGAAATATGAAATTCGAAACATGAAAGTTGAGATGATTCTTTAACGATGCACGTTTTGGAAAATCCTGAACATGCCACGCCATGGGCGAATCCAGTAATCGGTCAAAAACCGATGGTTTCGGTGAGAATGATTAACTGCCTCGGTCGTGACTGTTAGCATCTTTTGTCTGCAGAAGAAAATGACGTGACAGTGCCGTCCCCATTGACGCAATTTTCCAATTTTGGTGAGACTGCGATGGCGCTCTTTGGCTGCGAAATCGGTTGACCATACATAGGCGTTGGTGATGGGAATGGTTTTAAAAAGAGTGCGGGTTGTTGCTTTGGTCATGATGATTCTCCCTGACGTAAAACGTGGATTGGTCATCCGGGTGGATGAAGCTCGACGATCTCTTTTTCTGATTATTGGAAAATCAGAAGGCAAGAGTCTTTTGAGCTGAGATCAGCGTAACAATGGATATTGGCGGCGCAACTTGGAAAAGCGGTGGATGTTATGTTTGACGAAAAATATTCTTGGTTTTTACGTGCAGCAGTGTTGATACCTGTGTTGAATTGACCTAGGTGCGGAAATTTTGTTGACCCAGTTTTATGTCTTGCAAATCATTGCTGCATTTGATCTTGGAAACCAGTAGGCGGCAGTCTGGCAGCTACGCTTGTGTGCTATCAATTGATTCCTGTCGATTGAAGCGAAAAAATGAAATAAGTTTTATGGATTTTTTAGCATTGGTTAAACAAATAAATTTTTCATGATCAGCGATGTCCCCGCACGGCACGTTACCAGACCGAGAGGGGAGCGTTTAGGATGGAGCTTGCAAATATTTCACCATAATATTAAGGAAAATATTTCCCACTCCGCTGATTAGTTAGTAGCAATGCATATTTGAAATTCACTACCTTTTGTATACTTCATACGGAAGAGTTTTACAAAATTTAGTAATCTTTAATGTGATCATTTCTATTGTCTTTCGTCAGTTACGGTGCCGTATTTCACTTAAAAGGAAAATCAAAAATGTCTAAAATTCACTTTATCTTAGGAATCGAAGGTTGTGGGAAATCGTTGGTCGCTCCAATTTTGGCGGACTACTATTGCCATAAAAACGATCGCATATTATGCGCAGACCTAAACCAGTTGGCTCCCACATTTTCCCGATTCCGATCTCTCAATGTAACGCACTACAACCTCTTAGACCGTGATTGCAGCCTAAATTCCAGGAAGTTTGACTTACTCTTTGAGGATATTTTAAAATTTAATGGCGACGCCATTGTTGATACTGGGATGGACTCGCTGCATTCGCTTCTTTACTATATGACAAAAAACGAAGTGCTTTCGATTTTACAGAAAGAAGGAAAGGAGGCGATTTTTCATTTTGTTTTGGTGGGTGGCGCAGGTCTTTTAAGTTCAGTGAACATTTTGAGCTCCATTTTAGACAATTTTTCGGTGCCAGTTGTCGTTTGGGAAAACGAGTTTTTTGGAAAAGTCGTACATAATGGTAAGACATTCAAAGAATCCCTGATTTTTAACAAATTTCAGCAGAAAATCGTTGGCGTAATTTCAATCTGTGGTTGCCGTGCAAGCATTCAATCCACAGATTTGTGCATGATGGTTAATGAACATCTGACACTAAGCGAAGCCATAGTTTGGCATAAATTTAATCCGATGGTGCAACGGCGGTTTAAAGCGTTGCAGCTCGATTTTGGTCATCACCTCTATGCCGCCTTCTGCTGAGATACCCTGGATTTTACGGACATTTTCCTTTGATAAATTTATCAAAGGGAGTGAAAACATGAGATCAACAAGATACAAGATGGAGTTCCGTGCTAAGGGGGCAATTGTTGTTGGAACAAGGACTGACGATTGAAAATTCCACCCGACAGATCGTGATACCCCAAGGGATGTTGACCAACTGGATTTGCGCTGCCAAGCGCGGTGAAGAGAATAGCGCGCAGTCCGGTTGTCTCTTGGCTCGCTGAGAAATTCAGCAAACAGGTGCGGGTTGTTTGAAGCGGGTGTGCACAATATTGACATTGCACCTCACGGCAGGCGGCGTTTGCACCGCTACACGCCGATAGTGATTTCAGGAGTGTACATATGGTAACTTCTATAAAGAACTTTCAAAACTGTAGTCGCGAATTGAAGCTTTTGTTTCGTATAGCTTCAGATTTTGCAGCTACAGAAAAAATTGGACATCAATTTTTGAAGCTATTCTCGAGAAGGCGACTTCAGAAATTGAAGCCGTCTTCTCATTTGTTGCTTTAGCATTTTGTTAATTAAATTGTGAAAATAGAACCAATTTCTGCAACAGATATGGATTGAAAATACCCAACCCTTCGCAATTTGTTTACCTGTCGTTAAATAGTGCAGCTCGATCAACTTACCCAGCAGTGTCAATGGCACGACTTAATTAAAAATTCGTTTTTGGTCGTTAGCGAACATGAAAATTTAACAAGCAGATCTGTCTTTTATTACAATATTTACTGCTAAACTAAGGAGATCCAAGATTTACTTGCCAAGACGATGTACAACACCGAAATAGTGGCAGGTTCCCTGCTGATCAATGAAACGCGCAAACTGGCCCAGGTAATGCTGAATGACAGTTCTGTCGAGGCGTGGAAGCACGCTATCTTGGTTGATAACCTACTCCAGAAAAAGACCCAGGCCACCGCAAAGCGGATGGGTAATTTGATTCGTCATCGGCTCGAAGTAGGTGAGGCGTCAATTTGGTCTCTGATCGGCCAAAACGATTTTGAGCTGGCCGGCCAGGCGGTATTGGTTCTCGCCATTCGTCAAAGTCAGCTGCTGGCTGACTTTATGCGCCAGGTCATGGGATTGCGAGTTCGCCGGCATGATCTGCAACTTACCCAAAAAGACTGGGATGATTTTTTGCAGGAATGCGCCATGCGTGAACCCGCAGTAGCCGAGTGGAGCGCATCGACTTGTGAAAAACTTTACCAAGTTATTTTGCGCATACTCGCTGAGAGTAAATTTTTAACCTCATCCAAAGAAAAAATAATCCGGACGGTATTGATCCGTCCTGAGATTCATTCATACCTACATAATTGCAACGACCAGTCCACACTGGCCTGTTTGGAACTACATCAATGACTGACGCGTTTCACGAACGACTCAACAAAGTTTTACCTCGCCTGCGCTCGACAGAGCTGCTCAACAACAAGGGCTTAGGTAATGAAATTGGATTCTATATCTTTGACTACGCACCCGAGCATGAACTGCAAGTGCGTGAATTCCTCGATGGCGTCATTCTGCCCGGCTTAACTAAAGGCCCAGATCCGGTTCGCACCACACACATTAATTTGTTTCAATTGATTCTCGATGTATTAAGCAAGCGCGAACTTCTTGATAGAGCAGTGGCACTGCAAGCAGCCAAGGGTGATAAAGAAGTCTGAAGTCATATGCAGAGCCCGCTAGATCCTGAAAAACTCGCGCAAGAATTGATCAAACAAATTGAGCTGTCACAAACAGATTTAGTCATCATTTCGGGAGTCGGTAGCGCTTTTCCGATGTTGCGCACCAATACCTTGCTCAGTGCCTTACATCCGTTGATGGGACAAATCCCGCTGGTTGCCTTTTACCCTGGCACCTTTGACGGTGCCAAGTTACGGTTGTTTGATCGACTCAAAGATGACAACTACTACCGAGCTTTCCAGCTAGCAGTTTAAGAAACCAGAATAAATTCAAAGAATAATCCAACAGGAATACGTGATGCAAATAGCCGATCTGTTTAGTAAAAATATTACCCGCCCAATTAATGGTGTCGTCAAAGCGGATGAACGTGGTCCAGAGGCGGTATGGCAAGAGCTAGACGAATACGTCGTCACACAAGAACTAGACCGGCATTTCCGACGTTTCTTTGAAAGCTATTTGCAGGCGAAAGACCGTCCGAATGACCCCACAATTAACGCCCGTATGGGTGTCTGGGTCTCCGGTTTCTTTGGTTCCGGTAAATCTCACTTCATTAAAATTCTCTCGTACTTACTCAACAACTACGAAGCGCATGACCCTAATAGCAATGTTGTTCGTAAATCTGCCAACTTTTTTGATGACAAAATCAATGACGCCTTACTGCTGGCCGATGTAAAACGCGCAGTCAAGGATGAGACCGACGTCATTCTGTTTAATATCGACAGCAAGGCCGATAGCAAAGACGACAGAGATGCAATTCTCTCCGTTTTCTTGCGTGTCTTCAATGAAATGCAAGGATTCAGCGGTGATGCGCCGCATATCGCCGGCATGGAGCGTTATCTCGTTAAAGAAAATGCCTACGATACGTTCAAAGACCAATTTAAGGCACTGACGGGCAAAGAATGGAAAGACGAGCGCGATGCCGTCGGCTTCATGCGCGATGAAGTGGTGCAGTCCTTAATGCTTGCCTTAAATATGTCAGAAGCTTCGGCGGCCAAATGGTTTGACGATGCGCCAGACACCTTCCGTATCAATATCG
>JACMMY010000259.1 GCA_014378805.1 Moraxellaceae bacterium | reverse complement strand
TGCAAAAGATGGTCTACTTGAAATTGGTTTAAATGCTGCTCGAGCGGATATTTTATCGTTCCAACAAAACTTGCTTGATCTCGAAACGCATTTAAGTTTACGTGTGGTTGATATTAAAGACATTTCTAAACGCATGTCGATTGGTGAAGCCAAAGCGCGTCGAGCAAAGAAAGAAATGGTAGAAGCGAATTTACGCTTGGTAATTTCGATTGCGAAGAAATACACCAACCGTGGTTTACAGTTCTTGGATTTGATTCAAGAAGGTAATATCGGACTGATGAAAGCGGTTGATAAGTTTGAATATCGCCGTGGTTATAAGTTCTCTACTTATGCCACATGGTGGATTCGTCAGGCAATCACACGTTCGATTGCTGACCAAGCACGTACGATTCGTATTCCAGTACATATGATTGAAACGATTAATAAAATTAATCGTGTATCTCGTCAATTGCTACAAGAAATGGGACGCGAACCAACACCTGAAGAACTCGGTGAACGTCTAGAAATGGACGAAATCAAAGTTCGAAAAGTACTAAAAATCGCAAAAGAACCGATTTCAATGGAAACACCGATTGGCGATGATGAAGATTCACACTTGGGCGATTTCATTGAAGATACCAACATCACTTCACCAATCGAAGCTGCAACAGCTGAAGGCTTACGCGAAGCGACACGTGAAGTATTGGCAAATCTTACACCACGCGAAGCTAAAGTCCTGAAGATGCGCTTCGGTATTGATATGCCTACTGACCATACTTTGGAAGAAGTAGGTAAGCAGTTTGATGTAACGCGTGAACGTATTCGTCAAATCGAAGCGAAAGCATTACGTAAACTGCGCCACCCTTCTCGCTCAGAACATTTACGCTCATTCCTTGAAAATGACTAATTGTTTGTATAGCAATTAAATCAAAAACGCCTATCGAATGATGGGCCTTTTTATTTGAATATGCTTTTAAAGTTGGAAGGTTAATCAATATTGCCAAGATTGAATTTCTACAATTCGACTCAATCTAATAGACATAGTTCATGAATATATTTTTGAAATATCAAATTTGGAGTTAAAAAATGACTGATGAAAAAACCACGAGTAACACTGTGCCTGTTGTCGATCGTAAATCAACAGATATTCACAACGAAGAACTGTGGCAATTTCCGATGCAGTATCCAATTAAAATCATTGGTCACGCATCCCCTGAACTGATGGGTGCAATCAGTGAATTGCTCAATAAGCACTTCCCGATGCTTGATCTTGCACACCTGACAGTAACGCAATCAAGTGGTGGTAAATATCATTCGATTGCGGCTGTTCTGCCGTTTGAGAACAAAGATCAAGTGAATGCAATTTATGCTGATCTTGCTGCGTCAAAGCATGTGAAGACGGCGTTGTAACAAGCATCACGTAGGCTGGCTTGCCACAGCCTACGTCGAAAGCACTAATCCTCTAAAGTTCTTAATGTTTACTTTGTTGATGGGGTTGAACCCCAGCCTACCCATGATTTCAACGATTATCCAAAAAATAAAACCCGCAGACTCATCTACGGGGTTATTTTTATTTCGTCAAAGAATTAGTGTTTCTTCGTCCGACTACGTTTCTGAAATGCTTCTGATAAACGACGCGCGCGTACCGCTTCGCGTTCACTGAGCTTAACTTTCTTCTCAGCAAAAGGATTTTCACCAGACTTAAACTCAATCCGTACTGGCGTCCCTTCCATCTTAAAGACTTTACGGAACACATTTTCTAAATAGCGTTTATAATCCTGCGGTACTTGATCCACTTGATTACCGTGAATAATGAACAGCGGAGGATTCGATCCACCCAAATGCGCATAACGCATTTTGATTCGGCGGCCATGAACCATTGGCGGTTGATGTTGCTCAACCGCATCCTGCAAAATTTGCGTCATGCGATTGGTCGTGACCTTGAGCATGGCTGACTCATACGCACGATGAATCGATGGATAGAGATCACCTACACCCGTTCCATGCAGCGCAGAAATCAAATGAATCTTCGCCCACGGAATAAAGTCAAAGCGTCGCTCAATTTCAGACTTAATTTGTTGACGCTCATAGTCGCCCATACCATCCCACTTGTTGATGGCAATCACCATCGCACGACCTGCTTCTAACGCAAAACCGATCATATGCAAATCTTGCTCAACAATTCCTTCGCGCGCATCAATCACCACTACCACCACATGCGCATCTTTCATCGCTTGTAGCGTTTTAATCACTGAGAATTTTTCGACTGTTTCAAACACTTTACCGCGACGACGCACACCAGCGGTATCGATCAAGGTGTACTTCTTACCCTGACGTTCAAATGGAATATAAATACTATCTCGTGTTGTGCCCGGTTGATCGTAAACCACAACGCGCTCTTCGCCGAGCAGGCGATTCACCAGCGTAGATTTACCCACGTTCGGACGACCGATAATGGCCATGCGTAGACCTGGCGCAACTTTATCTTCATCAAGTGGCACGTCTTCAGGCAAATCCGCCAGAATGTCTTCTAATAACTGCGACACACCACGGCCATGACTTGCAGCAACGTGATGTGGCTCACCGAAACCTAATTTAAAAAATTCAGCAACTGCCGCTTCAGCATGAACACCATCGACTTTATTGGCAACGATGTGAATCTTTTTGCCCATGACGCGTAACTCACGCGCAACCTGTTCATCAGATGCCAATAAACCTGCTTTCGCATCGACAATGAACAAAATGATATCGGCCTCTTCTATCGCGGTACGCGACTGTTCCGCCATATAGGAATCAATCCCCTGATCATTTTCACCTATACCGCCCGTATCGACGACGATAAATGACTTATTTTCATAAGTTGCATCGCCGTATTGACGATCGCGTGTCAACCCTGGCAAATCTGCGACGAGCGCATTGCGGGTCTTGGTAATTTGATTAAACAGGGTTGATTTGCCGACATTCGGTCGCCCAATCAGAGCAATAACAGGTTTCATGACAACTCATTTATTTCGACATATATGGAAAAGCGTCCTCTCGGTGGAGAGGTAAAAAGGGTTTGCCAAGCACCAAATATCCATCTAAAAGATACCTGAACAAAGCAAACCCTGCATTATAACTGATTAATGGAGCATTCTACCGTATGACGGCAATCATAGCCAATTAAGGTGCTTGCCAAATGCTCAGCGCACCGTTTGAACTATTTACTAGCAGACGATCACCAACGACTCGAATTGTTGAAATTGCACCAGAAGTTTTGACACGACCAACGACTTTACCTTCAGTTTGTTCAATGATATGCAAATAACCTTTCGAATCACCGACAATCAAATAGCGTCCTAAAACTACTGGGTTACTCAAGCCCCTAAAACTAAGTGCATCAAGCGTCCAAACTGTTTTTCCACTTTGCTCATCAATCGCTAAAATCTTACCATCAACAGTGCTGGTGTAGATGTTACCCAAGCCTTCAGAGGGTGAGCGTAAACTACTAGTATCAACGACCCAATTGATTTGCTGATTATCAAGATTCATTGCAGCCAGTTGCCCTTGATAACTCACCACATAGAGCTGACGCGCAGAAACAAACGGATCACCATCAATATCAATCAGACGTTGAACTTCAGAAGTTCCGTCACTGACTGCAATTCGACGTTCCCATTTTGGTACACCTGTCAATAAATCCAAACCATAAATACGCCCTGCTGCTCCCGCAACAATCACCGTATTACCATCAAACAATACTGGCGCAGATGTCCCACGAATACTCAACGATGGCATTGGAATATCAAAGGTCCACGACATTTGTCCTGTTGCAGCATCTGTTGCTGTCACAGTCCCATCATTTGCCAGTACGACGACGCGCTGATCACTGACCAAAGCTGGCGCTAAAATAGATGCACTGGTTGATTTCGTCCACAGTGTTTTGCCATCTTTAGCATTAAGCGCAACGATATTGCCTTTTGAGGTACCAAATACGACGAGCCCTGCACCTGCAGTCACGCCGCTCGTAATGTCTTGTTTGGTTTTGACTTGCCATAGTCTTTGACCTGACGCATTCCACGCATATACGCGCCCACTGTGACTTGCGGCATAAACGTTTCCATCTTTCACATCTAACTGTGGACGCAGTGGATCGCTCTTAGCACCGCTGCCGATAGAGTCTTTCCAAACTAACGCCAAAGTTTGAGCAGGCGCCGTAATCGCAGGTAATTTATTCGGTTTATGGACTTCTGGTTTAAAGCCTTTACCGTTGCTGCATCCAGCCAGCGTCAATGCACTCGCGGCAACGAGTGCCATTATGATGGCACTCGTTTTTGGAAACGACGTCTGTTTTAAAGCATTCACAATCGGCAAGTTCATTACGAAGCAGCTCCATTTTCTGTCGGGGTCGCAGAAATCTGTGGGGTTTCACGAATTGGATTAGGTGGCGTGATTTCAGTAGGAACCAAA
The DNA here is from genome assembly GCA_014378805.1 of Moraxellaceae bacterium. Classification (GTDB taxonomy): domain Bacteria; phylum Pseudomonadota; class Gammaproteobacteria; order Pseudomonadales; family Moraxellaceae; genus Aquirhabdus. Next base: position 563 of record JACMMY010000259.1, on the reverse strand, counting down.
CCAATCGCATTCATTTTAACCTTGAGTAGCTCACGACTTTGTTGTCGTTTTACAAGTGCTGCCCATGCAGACTCATAAGCAGCTTTGGCCGCTTTGAGATCATTTTTTTGCACGAAAATATCGCCACGCAACTCATCACTGCTCGCTAAGAACGCAGGTTCAGAGACTTTTTTAAGAGAAGCTAACGCTGCATCAAATTTATTCTGAGCCGCTTGCACCCGCGCTAAACGCAACCACCCAATATTAACCAGACCTTTATCTTCAACTTTGAGGCTCACAGCTTGTGTCAACGCCTTTTCGGCACCCGTCCACTCACCTTGTGCACTTGTGACTTTCGCTTGCAAAAGCAACGCTTGTAATGCAAAAACACTATCAGGATGTGATTTCACCAAAGCCTGCACATTAGAAATAAAACGACTCTGCGCCGCTTTATCATTTGCTGCGCCTTCACTTTCGGTAATCAATTTTTGGTATTGATTCATCGTCTCAATATTTTTATTATCTTGACGTTTTTCCCAATAGTGCCAGCCAAAAAACGCAATTAATGCCAATAAAATACCTGT
>JACMMY010000022.1 GCA_014378805.1 Moraxellaceae bacterium | reverse complement strand
CTTTTTTATTAGAAAATCATTTCAAAATAATCAGTAATGGTCAATATGCTTATATTGGCAAGCTATCGCAAGGATCGGTTTATGAGACAGGCAACTTTAAGCTGCCTGAAATTCAATCCTTCAAAAAACCTTATTATTTAGAAGTTTCGTATGACTACGCCACGTCAAAACAAACACTCACCAAAGTGCTGGTAACACCTTTAGCCGTTGCAGCTGATGGGATCAATACCGTGCTTGGTGCAATTGTTGCCGTTCCGCTTGGGATTGCTTTTGCGAGTGGTGCTGGCGAAGATGAGTCAACGAAAGTTCAATAATTTAGAAATTAAATAAGATTTGTAGGGTGCACACTGTGCGCCATCTTATTGATTAACTTATGGCGCGCAGTGCGCACCCTACCCAGCATTAACCATTAAAAATCAACACTTAATATAGGAAGCAAAATATGTATTTTTGGCGTATCGAAAAATTAAAAGCATCAATGGCGACAGCACAATTAACCGAAAGAGAAGTATTACCGTATCTCATTGCAACTATGATTCTTTTAACCGTTGCCTTCGGTGCCATGCGACATATGCCTGTTACTAGTTATTGGGATGATATAAATTCAATATTGAATATCCTATTTGCAATTATCGGAACTATTTATATTTATCATAAAAATAATGGTGCTGCTGGCAGAAATTTTTTACAACGATATATTGTAATTAGTTGGGTCGTTGGAAATGGTGGTTTGTGGGATTCACAATTATTTTCGCTATGTTTTTCATTATTTTACCTAAAGTCAATTTTCTTGCAGGAAATGCAGCATTGGTTGATTTTATAGTTAGTGTCGTTGCCGAGATAACTCTCTACTGGCGAATTGGTCATCATGTTCATGACCTCGCTCAAAGAACAGTCCCTCAATAAGCCATCAATATTTCTAGGGTGCATACAGTGTGCCCTTTTTTGATTAACGTATAAAGATGAGCAGTGCACAGCCTATCCCTATATAGGCAAACCAAAAGCCATTTAGAGTATCGCCTCAACCATTCTCTTTATTTTTTTGCTTTTTCAAAATGATCTAACTGGTTTTTCACAATCCACCATTTTGCTGCTTCCATGAGGAATTCTGGATTATCGTTTTTGTTTGCAAAAAACGCATAAAAGGATAGACCAACATTTTCACCTTTACTCTCAATTTTCTGATTGCAGACCTCGATGATCTTTCTCTTTAAAGTTTCTCTCATACCATTAATGATCCAACAACGCCCTCGAAACCGACCCAAATCTCTTCCATTGGCACAATCACATCCATCGGCAACGGCAACCGATGAGTGTCAAATATCGGTTTCGCCCCACTCTCTTCCCACGCAATCAAATCCATATCCAAACGAATCACACTCGATTTACGAATGCGACCTGCAGCATCTTCAAATTGATAAATGATCTTGCGCACAGCATCAACCGTCAAATCAGCATCTAACCGAACAGCCATATTGATATAATCCACGCCAACGCCAGAACGTGGCGGCAATTCGTAAAGAGATGAAAATAACACCTCACCCAATTTCGCCAACTCTACGCAAGCAAAATCGAGTGAGGTTTGTGGTTGATCGTTACTGCCCAGAGCTAGCCAATAGCGCATGGCGCTCCCGTGTAATTTCGATACCGACTGCCTGTGCGCCCTTCACTGCCAAAGGTTTTTTGACCTTCACTTGGACAGTTTGCACAGTAGAAAAGTTATTAAGGATCATCTCAGCCATTTTATAGGCAAGTGTTTCTAAGAGTTGTGGTTTTAATGATTTGGTCAACTCAGCGGCTTGTTGAGCAACCAGCGCGTAATTGACCGCATCCTGAATATCATCACTCAATGCTGCCGCACGCGTATCAACTGACATCACCAAATCAATCAGCACAGGCTGCTCAATCTGGCGCTCCCATTCAAACACACCGATAACGGCGTTGACGCGTAAGCCTTCAATCAGGACTTTATCCATGGTACGACCCTTTTGAAAACAACCCTTGGAAAACTTAAAAGACTAAGTTAATCCCATTAAATGAATCAGTGAATTAACTTAGAAACAGGCTCGGCGGCAACGAGTTGCAAACGCGCATCACCAAACAAATCCATATGCGGTGTCAGCACCTGCATAAAACGATCGAAATACAACATTTGCTTCATCAGCAACGCAAAATCGCTTGGGAAACGAATGCCATGACGCTCGCCCACTTGAACCATGTCCATCATAATCGTATTCAGATCACCGGTATCACCAGAAATAATCTTCTGTGGATCAGTCATGAGTAATGTTTTGAACATGTTTTCAATGTCAGCTTGCAATACCTTCAAATCTACTTCGGTATGTGTCATGCCCATCTTGACCATATTTTCAGCCATGAGTGCATAATCGGTCGTTTGCAGTGCTTGCATAAAACCAATTGCCGACTGCCACACTTCTGGTTTAAGTTGACCAACAATACCAAAGTCAATAAATCCAACGCGACCATCGGTGAGCAACATCAAATTGCCTGCATGTAAATCCGCATGAAAACTTTTACACAACATCAATGACGAAAACCAAGTATTCATCGCGATAATCAATGCTTGCGAAGGTTCTTTGGTGTATTTACGCATCGCTTCGATATCAGTCATCGGCACGCCATATAGACGCTCCATGGTTAATACGTTACGCGTTGAAGCGCGTGCATAAACTTTAGGCGCGACTACTTGAGTGTTGCTCGTTGCCTCTAAAAACTGTTTAAAATCTTCGATATTTTGCGCTTCTTCAATAAAATCAACTTCACGCACCATGCGGATTTTTATTTCATTAACAATCGCAGCAAGTGATGCAAATTTTAATTTCGGAATTAAGCGCTCAAGCACTTTGGTTGCAAAATGCACAAAACCTAAATCCGTATGCAAAATCGTTTCAACGCCGGGCTTTTGTACTTTGATGACGACATCTTCACCCGTGACCAACGTTGCCGCATGCACTTGGGCAATCGATGCCGAAGCCAAACATTTTTGCTCAATATGACTAAAAATCTCAGTCAACGGACGATCAAATTCCTCGATCAACTTTGCCTCAATCTGAGAAAAAGGAAGTGGCGGCGTTTGATCCAAACAGCTTTGAAACTCTTCAACGTATGCACGCGGAAATAATGAAGGTGAACTTGCAATAAATTGACCGAGCTTAATATAAGTTGCACCTAATTTCTCAAAAGTCTCACGCAATAACTGCGGAGCTGATGGTTTATCTTGTGCATAGCGAATGCCAGCAGCAGCTAGTACCAGTGTGGTCTCACCGATACGTGCAATACTACGCAAGCTACTTTGTAGTGGATGAATTTCTGATGTTCGCTCTGACATTCGAGTCAATCCTAAAAAATTGTGACTTAAAGAAGTACTTACTAAAACTTTAATTATTAACATCTGTACTCAATCATACTGAATACATGACTTGATCATTGTGGACAATATTCTAAACAAAATCGTATAAATTACACTATGTGTTTTTTGCACTGCATACTGGACAAGTTGGATCTTTCTGGTAACGAATTTGCCGCTGACTGCACGCTAAACCATCCCATAAGAGCAAACGCTCTGACAAACTCGTAATACCCATACCTAAAAACAACAGCGCCATATGCGCTTGCATTGCACCCATCACCGCAGTCGTTGTCGCCAATACTCCAGTATCAGCACAACGCCGATCATCTTCATCTGGTGCATCTTGAAACAAGCAACGATAACACGCATGGTCAGGCAATATCAGGGTCATTTGCCCTTCAAAACCAATTGCCGCCGCAGATAGTAATGGAACTTTCGCATCGACACATGCTTTATTCACCGCATCGCGTGTGGCAAAATTATCAGAGCCATCTAACACCAAATCAATATGGGTCAGTAATGACGGTAAATTTTTTGCATCAACACGATCTTGAATTGCATCAATCTCAATCCATGGATTGATATCTTTTAACGATTTCTGTGCCGCCAAAACCTTTGGCTGACCAATATCTTGTGTATTAAATAACGTTTGACGCTGTAAGTTACTTTCATCGACCGTATCAAAATCAATGATCCGTAAAAACCCCAATCCTGCACGCGCCAGACTCATCGCCGCAGGACAACCCAAACCGCCCATGCCAATCATCAATACACGGGATGATGATAACTTCTCTTGCGCATCAATATCCCATTCCGCCAATAAAATCTGACGGCTAAATCGCAATAACTGGTCATCATTTAGCATTTGAATCACTCAACCCACGCGCTGCATTCTTACGCCCCAATGTGACGCGCTCATTTCCACCGTAATCACGGACGGTACGCACATCAACTAAACCTGACTGCAGCATTAAATCCCGAACGGCTTGACCTTGATCATATCCATGCTCCAAAGCGAGTAAGCCATCTGCATTTAAATAATGAGACGCTTGGCTAATGATCATTTTCAAATCACTCAATCCTGCATCTTGAGCCACTAATGCCGTGATGGGTTCATGGGTTAAATCCGCTAAATGCACATCAGCAGGATCAATATACGGTGGATTACTCACAATCAAATCGAAGGTTTCCAGTTCAGGCAACGCAGCAAACCAACTCCCATGCAAGAAACGCACATTGGATAAATCATGGGTCAGCGCATTTTCTTGAGCTACAGCTAATGCTGCTTGCGAAAAATCTGTCGCAGTAAGTTGCCATAATGGGCATTCACTCGCTAATGACAACGCGATTGCACCAGTGCCCGTCCCCATATCAATCGCTTTGAGTACTTTGTCTTTCGCTAATAATTCTAAAATTGTGATGATGACCATTTCAGTATCAGGGCGTGGAATCAGAGTATCCGCTGTCACCTTGAGTTCTAAAGTCCAAAATGCCTGCCTCCCGATGACATAAGCCAAAGGCGAACCATGTTGTAACTGTTTTTTTAATTTTAAAAAATGTTCTGTTTGTTCAGTAGTGAGTTGAAAATCTGGATAAGTGCGAATAAATGTATAGCTTTGATCAAGAACAAACATCAACAATTGAATCAGTTCACGCGTATCAAGTGAAACTGATGTTTCATGTAACAATCGCATATCAATGTCAGAATCAGTTCGCATAGCCTGAGCAATCGTCAGTGCCTCAACACTTTGCAGTTGATTCGTCATGACTTTATCGGTCATGGTTAGCCGCCATTTTCCTGAGCAAGCATCGCCAATTGATCCGCTTGATATTCACGGTGCAACGAGTCTAATAGCTCATTCAAATCGCCCTGCATCACTGCTTCAAGCTTATATAACGTCAAGTTAATACGATGATCAGTCATCCGACCTTGCGGAAAATTATAGGTCCGAATACGTTCGGAACGATCACCTGTTCCGACTAAATCGCGACGCATAGTCGCCGTCGCAGCATCAGCGACGTCGCGCTTTGCTTGTTCCAATCGCGCAGCTAGCCATGACATTGCGCGCGCTTTGTTCTTATGCTGACTACGTTCTTCTTGGCACTCAACCACAGTCCCTGTGGGGATATGGGTAATGCGCACAGCAGAATCGGTTTT
>JACMMY010000021.1 GCA_014378805.1 Moraxellaceae bacterium | reverse complement strand
TCGGGCTAGCTCAAGAACACCTTTTTCTGGAATAAAACGTCCTGAATACACAATCCAATCATTACGCACGGAGTTTACATTGACCTCAGTCGGCTCAATCGGGTTATGGACGATATGTACTTTGGCGGCAAGTTCTGGCGGAATATCTTCAAGCAACCGCTTCGCAACATACTCACTCACACAGTAAGCCGCATCGAGTGTTTGCAATAAATGCTGACGCTCTTTGACGGTTCTACTACCACCCATGCCCCAAGAATCGTTATGGAAATGAATCGTAACCATACGATCAGGCAATGCTTTTTTGATCCGTAATGCCAAAACAACGCGATTATGAACTTCAATTAGACGAGTGGATTTAGCCCGTAATGACTGAATACACGCACGTGCATAAGCTAAATTTCGCCCCAACAACCACACGAATGGAACAGGCACATACTCATAGCTTACATCCGCAAAATGATCTTTTTGACCGCCAAACACCACCACAGAATCAATATAACGACTGACACGATTTAACGCATAAATTGTCAGTGCAGCAGCGCCAGCATCGGCAGCTCGGAAACGTTCACGAGGCGGCAAGATGACCGCTATTGTTGATACCACGTTATTCAGCATAGATTATCCAAATAAAGAACACAGACATCATAATCCATCAATACTATTTTGCGGCGTTGTTTGGTATCAAGCGTTGCGCATCCATGACAAGAATTCCATCCTGCCGATCAATATGATGAATCGCAAGCAATCCTAAGTCTTCTCCAGTAATCTTCCATATTAATGATTCTTGATAGTCAGTTGTCGTTAGTCGTGTAATTTCGCTTAAATTTAGGCCCGCGCCATAACGCCGCAAACAATCTTGCGATGGACGCAATAATCGTCCAGACTCATCTCGAAAAATACGCCCTGCTGGACGACCTAAATTAAAATTGCGCACTAGTGGATTCGCTAGATGTGGCGTCCAATTGTTTGATAATGGACTATCTGAATAGTAGGCAAATAATGATTCATTGATCCGAATCTGTCCTTTCTTGGCAGCACAAAACAACCACCATCGACCATCATGCTCAAACAATGTTGGGTCAGCAATTTTCACCCCTTCAATTAACGTTTTTTCAAACACCCACTGATAAGGAAACTCAACACAACGATAGAGATCAACCCTCTTCACTTCTGACTTTTCAGGCACCATGTATAGCTCACCCTGATATTCAAAAAGAAATGGATAGGACAAATGATGTTCTTCTTCGATTACAGGAACGGGATCGCTGATACATAACCCGGCTTCATCAACCTCAAGCACACTGATTCGACCACGCCATGTCTCAAAAGGAAAATCTTCAAAAAAAATATAACGTCTGCCATCGCGTATCCACACAAACGGGTCTGCCCAAAATGCATTATCAGGTGGATAAATAGGGTTCATATTTTGTGGTTTTGGTGCATTCGCAAGATCCGCTTGCGTTGCGGCGGTCAGCAAAAACCATTGCTGACGCATACCCCGCACTTCAATTTTATCTAACCTACGCCCTTTGCGACGAACGAACGATTGCTTCCATCGTCTCCAAATTTGTAAATTTGCCATTAGATAACCTTATGTCCATTATATTCATCGTAAATTTAAATAGAAAACTTTCCAATAAATTTCAATTTCTAATCTTGTTTTCTTATTATTTCTTTACTCTTATTAAGAGTATATTCATAGAGCTTCGCTTCTTTTAGAAAAGCATAAAAGGCATTAATCATACTGCCAATAAACCCACGACGACCATTTAAAAAATCACGACGCAAAAAATAGGATTTAAAAAATGTCAGCGGCATAATCATCACTAATTTCGCTAATGACGCACTCTTGCCTTTTTTACTTTTCTCTAAGGCTTTCAGACTTGAATATTGATTATTTTTATCAACTTTTACACTCACGCTGGTTAAACCATAATGGTAAATCACACCACGCGCTGGACACACGATGCCATCGACGTTAACCATTTCATGGGCTTCAACGCGCGTATCGTATGAGCCTTTAATACGGCGAAAGAATCGGACTTTCGCATTTTGCTTGGTATAAGCACTCGCGATTTTGCCCATAAACGAATCACGAATGGGGGTATTTAAACCATCAATCTGATCAGCTGCAATCACGGCTTGAATCTCGTCACGCAACTCGGCGGATAATGACTCATCACCATCCAGATTTAACGCCCAAGGCTGCTGACATAGACTAAGCGCTTTGGCCTTTTGCGCGGCATAACCCAACCAATCTTGATGTTGAATGCTCACATTAGCAAAACGCCCAGCAATCTCGTAGGTTGCATCGGTACTGCCCGAATCGACAATAACGACTTGCGCAAAATCTTCAACGCTACGTAAAAGCGCATCCAACCACGACGCACAATTAAGCGTGACGATATAAACACTACAAGCAATAGTCATATGCGATACCGTCCTCGAGCCAGTGCAATGCGCATCTGCACAGCTGACATTTTTCCATGAGTGCTTACACGGGGTAAGCGGAATATATTCGCACTCGAAATGGGTTCAATTTTTTTACGCGTACTGACGGCACTGGTAAATCCAGCTGCTTCAACCATCTTTTCATGACGCTCATCGAACCGACCATACGGATAAGCAAAACTTCGACACGAACCGACAATGCGTTGCACGGCATCACGTGACTGCTCAATCTCTTGTATGGCCTGTGTGTCATCCAACTTGGTTAAATTCACATGATTGACACTGTGCGCACCAAACTCAATTAAACCAGATTCAGCCATTTCCAGAATTTGCGAGTGTTGTAATTTGTCAATTACTGGAATGTCGGGCGCAAGATATATCGTGGCTTTGGCTTGGTATTTTTTCAAAAGCGGAAAAGCATAATGATAATTATCGGCAAACCCATCATCGAAGGTCAACGCCACTTGATAAGGCGTCATTGGATGAGACACCAACTCAGACATCGTGACAAATGTTCGACCTTGCTTTTGCAAAATCTGAAGTAATCGCTCAAATCGCTCTGGCGGCATATTCATTCCCGATGGCAACTCATGAGGTGTCACTTGGTGCAGCATGACCAAACGCGGTAATTTTCGATCGCGAATAGGCAGCCAAAAGGTATGCCGACCTAATGCAAATAAAATAATGACTAAGCCTAAGATGCCAAAAATGACATATAAAAAAATAAAGACTAAAGTCATCGCTTCTTAGCTTCTCATGATATGGAGTTAAAAGATTTTCTATTTTTGGCTTGTACCATTGAGCGAGCAAGCGACCAACCCAACAACATCCAAGCCAAACCAGCATAATTATTTGTCTGAATACTCGCAGATGAAACAAATGGAAAGAAGAGCATGACAGGCGCAACCAATATGACCGCAGAATTCAAAGAATTATTTTTAAAATCTAAATTTTGCCAAATTAATTTAAACACAAAAAACAAGACTAAAATAAAAAGTACAAGACCGATAATACCGTTTTGAGTCAACCATTCCACATAAATCTGATGGGGATGAACTACACATCCTTCTGGTTTTGGCTGTAACTCTAACGGTAATGCTTTACAACTTTGATAATAATATCGCGTCCCCACCCCAAACCAAGGCGAACTCGACCACAGTTGAATTGCCATCTTATAGACTTGATAGTATGAGCTGCTATGAAAATTTGAAAGTTGCTGAATCATACTCTCAATCGTACGAGCAAACATTTTTGGAGAAAACAAAATACTACTGACTGCAACCAGTACAAAACCAGAAACTGCACCCAAAATAAACTTATAGGATGGACCTTCTTGGTAAATAAGTGCAGCTAACAACGTTGTATTCACTAAACTAAATAATACAAATACCACGCGCTCACCCGTCAAGAATGCAAAAAACTCCGAGAAAGCAACCATTAATACCATAATGCTTAAAAATATGGGTTTAGATAAATGCTTAGATTTCAGCAAATAAATAAGAGCTATTAACACCATTGGATAAATACGCAAGGCATAGCTACCTGGTAATAATTTAGAAAATGGACCAGTTAAACGAGTCGGATCGGGAGAGACGTGTCCAAAAATATCCGCACCAGTGCAATACTGAAATATTGAATCGAGGGCAACAAATATAAAAAGTATGAGTGCTGATTTTTCAAACAACCTTAAACGACTTTCATCAGTAAACAAAACACAAGCTAAAACCAATGAAAAAGCAGGCCATCTGATAAAAATAAAAGACTGAATGAATACATATTGCGGATCGGCAGATAAGAAAGAAGTGACCAGCATAAAAAACCAAAGTACTAATATGACTTTAAACCATGCTTGTTTTCTAACTAAACTTTCTGGATTTTTGTACCAGTATAAAAGCAAAAAACCAGCAGACAAAGATGCTGTAAGATCTGCACTAACACGAGAACCAAGCACTATAAAAGGCAAAAAAGCTAAAAAAAACAATATCCATCTACTTGTTTTTTGATCATTTTTTACAACTGGCGTACTACTCATTTATACCTCTAGTCAATTTTTTAAAATTACAAATAATTCTCATGTCATCGGAGTTATGAGTCAGTGATCAATTTAATCGACCTAACAACCAATCCGAGACCCGATCGGCCTCTCTCAATGGATCAACACTTCGAAAATTTTCACCTTGTAAATAGGCGCTGAGTGGCAAGAAAAATCGCTGCTCGCTTAATAGCTTGGTTGCTTGTGTAACGGTATCTTTTTTAATCTGGGGCATTGCGAGTAAACCCACATCACAACCTGCGGTTAAGGCCTCAAATAACATTGAACCACTGTCTTGAGTTACCCAAACGACTTCCGCTAATTGTAATTGTTCGAACAACCAGCCAGCAGGTGTCACGGAGACTGGGAATAATTGAATCTTATCGGCATTCGTTTTAAAAAACTCGTTTTCTACCAATGTCTCAGGTGTACGCCGTGATGTGGTTAAAATAACGGTTTTTGGTTCAGCTTGATGGGATAGTTTTGCCAACAACGCTTGAATTTGTGTGATTAATTCTTGTTCGGAACACGAGTAACGCTTGGATGCACCGCCAATTAATATTAAATGACGATTCTTTTCATGACGATGTTGGTCAATAAGAGGATTCAAAACACCTTGCGAGATAAACACATGATCGGGAACATTGGGTACTGCATCTGAATAATCGTGTGCGGGAACAATGGCGAAATCGAACAAAGAGATTGGTATGGTGGGACGCATTAGGACGATACTTTTCGCTTTTGGAAAGCATTTTTTGAGCAATATGAGTGACCAATGCGTCGCATGTCCGACACCGACGATTAAATCTGGCTGTTTTTGATTTTCGAGAACTTTAGGCAACTGCCCAATCCGACCACCAGATACCCAATGAAAAAACAAAGCATAATTTGACAGGTCGTTCACCGACACATCAACCACATTCACATCAATACCAGCACGCTCCAAAGCGGCAAACAGGCCACGTGCTTGCGCAACGTGACCTGCTTTATGATCGGTAAGATGCCAGATATTCATTGCGCCACTCAACTCAACTCACCTGCTGATTAACGTGTGCTTTTTTTAAAAGCATCAATCCGTATGATCGCATGCAATGACTATCAGAAAACATAGAAAATCATGAGTTTATAATAAACTACTAAACAAACTCATGATTGACTCTAATCTACATCAAAACTTTCGTTTAATGAATTAAACGTAAGTTAACCAATGCTGATATTTTTCGACTTTGCCTGATACTGCATCAAAGAAGATTTTTTGCAGTTTTTCAGTGATTGGACCACGTGAACCAATGCCAATTGGACGATCATCGTATTCACGAATTGGCGTCACTTCAGCAGCAGTTCCTGTCAGGAACGCTTCATCAGCAATGTAAAATTCATCACGTGTGATACGGCGTTCAACGACTTGAATACCTTCATCTTTAGCGATTTGGAAAATCGTTTGACGAGTAATACCGTCCAACGCGCCGCTGCCTAAATCGGGAGTATGCAACACGCCATCTTTGACTAAGAAGATGTTCTCGCCTGCACCTTGGCAAACAAAGCCATGCGGATCCATCAGAATTGCTTCATCGTAACCCGCTGCAGTCACTTCTTGGTTTGCCAAGATTGACACAGGATAGTTACCCACAGCCTTTGCTTTACACATAACGATGTTTGGCTGGTGATGGGTAAAGGATGAGGTTTTCACACGAATCCCCTTCTCCATGCCTTCAACACCGAGATACGCGCCCCAGGGCCAAGCAGAAACAGAAACATGAACTGTATTTGTTTTTGCAGCAATACCGAGTTTTTCTGAACCAATCCAAGCGATTGGACGCAAATAGCAAGACTTCAAATTATTTTCACGAACAATAGCTTTTTGTGCTTCTTCAAGCGCCGCTTGATCAAAAGGAATTTTCATTTGAAAAATTTTTGCTGAATTTAGCAAACGTTTTGTGTGTTCTTGCAATTTGAAAATTGCAGTGCCTTTAGGCGTTTCATAGGCACGCACACCTTCAAACACGCCCATTCCATAGTGCAATGTATGAGTCAATACATGGATTTTGGCATCGCGCCAAGGAACCATATTTCCATCCATCCAAATTACGCCATCACGATCAGCCATGCTCACGACTAGATATCTCCACAAATTCTAAAAATAAAAGGTCAACGGCTTTATAAAAGCCGCAAAAACAGCTCAACGAGCTGCTGGATCAATTAATTGTTGCCAGAGAGCGCGAACAGTCGTGCGGATATCCAGCCAATCCGCTGCCAAAACTTGCAAAGGTTGATGAGCAAGGGCAAGACGGTGACTTTCAAAACGTTCGCGTAAATACGCATCGGTTAAGGCATTCGCATCGACGCGGGATAAGCGTCCTGACGTTGCCAAAGCGTCTAAAATCCGTACATTATCTGAATAGCGAGCTAAAGCAGGTTCTGCATTAGCCCATGCCAACACCCCGTATTGTGCCATAAACTCAATATCGACGATACCGCCCGCATCTTGCTTCAAGTGAAAAAATCCATTTTCTTGTAGGGTTTTTGATGATCCCAAGTGATCTTGCATTTTTTTGCGCATGCTACTGACTTCGGTACGCACAACTTCTTCATCACGCGGCAGAGTTAGGATGTTCAAACGAATTTTCTCAAACTCATCACGAACGCTCCGATCACCTGCAACGCTACGCGCTCGGGCAAGCGCCTGATGCTCCCAAAGCCATGCACTTTTTTGTTGATAAAGCGCAAATGAACTTAGGCTCGAAACCAACAAACCCGACTGCCCCGAAGGTCGCAGACGCGTATCCACTTCATAAACGCGACCATCTAAAGTTTGCGTCGATAATAAGGTCATGATTTTCTGTGCTAAACGCGCGCAGAACTGGAAGCCATTTAACGGTTTCTCACCATCTGTATCGGCTTGTTCATCAACGTTATGCAAAAAAACCAGATCAAGATCAGAGCCATAACCCATCTCTAAACCACCTAACTTACCATAGCCAATAATGGCAAATTGCGGATGTTCAGCGGATGCACGTTCAGTCGTCCCTTCCTGTTCTTTTGGCGCACACAATGGCCAACCATGACGCGCAACCAAAGGTGCAAGCGCAAGCTGTAATACCGACTCCAAAACGACTTCAGCAATATCAGTCAGCGCATCACTCACTTTCATCAATGGTCGTTCGGCAAGAATATCGCTGGCAGCAACTTGCAGCACATGACTCTTTTTAAACAGACGTAAAACGCGCATTTGTGCTTCTACATCATCACGCTCAATGCGTAATAACTCTTGGCGTAGAGAATCCGACAACTCTTCCCGATTTGTCAGCACCTCTAAACTGGCTGATAAAAACTCATCAAGTAAAACAGGATAATGTGTTAATTCTTCACTAATCCATGGACTTGCACTGACCATTTGCACAAGGCGCAATAACACATTTGGATTTTCTAGCAGTAATACCAGATACACACTACGGCGCACGATCGCCTCAATCATTGGCAGCCAGCGCAGTAATGTTATTTGAATCGCTAATGAATCAGGGAGCGTCAGCAATGCATTAAGAAGTTGCGGCCAAAACGCCTGTAAACGCTCATTTGCCAAAGTCGGCAGACTTTTAATTAAACGACTTTCCCAAAATGACTGTAACTGTTTCTGTGCAGAGTCATCTAAATGAGTGAGCAGTTTTTGTTTAAGTTGTTCAATATCTAACGTCACATCAACAACACGACGATCTGCAACCACTTGAGCAAATTGAATCCGCACAACATCACGCACTTGCTCTATTCGATCCAACACTCCCTGCCAATCAGCAAAATTCAATGTTTCAGCCAAACGATTTTGCATTGCCCCATCAATCGGCAACTGCTGAGTTTGCTGATCTTTTTGTGCTTGAATACCATGCTCTAAACGACGTAAAAACAGATATGACTCACGTAATGCCGCGACATCTTCATCTGCGATTAAATTCAACTGACCCAAAGTTTGCAAAGCAATTAAACAATTTGAAACCCGCAGTTCACGCCAAGTACCACCATAAATCAACTGAAACGCTTGGATAATAAATTCAATTTCACGAATTCCACCCGCACCTAACTTAATATCGCCTTGAACATTACGTCGTAACTGATCGCGCTCTATCAATCCTTTCATTTCACGCAATGCAGCAAATGCCGAATAATCGACATATCGGCGATACACAAACGGACGCGTCATTTTTAATAAATTATCGCCAACGACGCCGCCTGTAATGACACGCGCTTTAATCCATGCATAACGCTCCCATTCGCGCCCATGCTGTTCAAGATAACGTTCAAGCGAAATATAATTACAGGCTAATGCACTCCCATCGCCCCACGGACGTAAGCGCATATCGACCCGAAATACAAAACCATCGGCGGTTACGGTATCGAGCAGACGTATAATAGCCTGCCCCCACTGCACGCAAAACTGTTGCACGCTAATCGGTCTTTTTCCAGTCGTTTCACCCGATTCATCGAACGCAAAAATCAGATCAATATCACTGGATAGATTGAGTTCCTGCGCACCAAGTTTACCCATCCCAATAACGATCAAATCTTGAACTTGACCATCTTCACCGATCGGCTCACCATTTTTTTCAACTAAAGCTGGTCGTGCGAAATCAACAGCAGCTTGAATGGCTATGTCGGCAAAATCAGATAATTCACGAGTGAGCTGTAACACGTTAGTCAATTCATTCGCATCTTGCCAAATCCATCGAAACATCAAACGTGCGCGCAGACGACGCATGGCCTGCATCCAATCTGCTTCGCTATGAACTTGAGTTAGAGAGGTTTGAACAGAATGCAGAATATCGGCGTGACTGAGGCTTTTCGCAAATTGATCAACTTTAAAAGCTGCGAGTACATCATCTAATTGTTGTTTTAAAACATGCTCCGCATAATTGCTGGCAATCAATGTTTTTTGGAGTTGAGCGCTGGGGAAATCTGGATAAACGGGAGAAGTCATGTCCGTATAACTATTTCAAACGAGATGATCTTACCTTATCGTGCAAGCCAATGATAAACAAGTAGGATTTCTTTAAAAATAATTCATCCGTTCCCCATCTGAATAAAGAGACGAATGTCAGATTAGATTGGAAATATTCTTGTAGGGGCTACCCTTGTGGTCGCCCGCTTTGGATGTTGATTTAGGGCAACCTCAAGGGTAGCCCCGACGTCAATCTACGTATGCATTAACAGTTGAATTTCCTTTCACCAGAGCACGTTTCTTAAAATGAATCCAAATTAAGCCAATACACCCAACGCTTGCAACAAATCCGCCCGCAAATCACTGACATCCTCAAAGCCAATACTAAATCGAACCAAACCACCATTCACCAAATGCGCTGGCACACCGCCCTGCTCAACGCTACGCAAACTCGGCAAAAGATAAGGCATAACCAAACTCATTGGCCCGCCCCAACTGTAGCCTAGTTTAAACAAACTGAGTTGATCACAAAACGCATTGACTTGCTCAGTGGTATATTCAGGTTTAAAAATAATGCTAAACAATCCTGCCGCTTTGCCTGTTACACACGTTGCTAACCATGCGGCATAGCCTTGTGAACTCGGCAATGCAGGATGCAGAACTTGGGCAATTTCAGGACGTGAAGTGAGCCATGTCGCTAATTGCTGCGCAGATAAATCCTGAGCTGCATAACGCACAGTAAGCGTAGGAAGCGAACGTAAAACCAACTCAGCATCATTTGCCGCGACATTAATGCCCATCAATTGCTGTGTGGTTTTAATACGTTTATGCAATGCTTCATCACGGGTCACAATACTGCCCATCAGCACATCACCGCCCCCACTAGGATATTTCGTCAGTGCCTGCATGGTCACATCAACTGACTGTCCATCGGGTAAATCAAACGCATTAAACGCAACACCCGCGCCCCACGTATTATCCAGCGCAGTCACGATATTGTGCTTACGAGCAGCTTTAATCAACGCCGATAAATCAGGAAATTCCATCGTGACTGAACCCGCAGCTTCAAGCCACAAAAGCTTTGTGTTCGGCTGAATCAGACTTTCTAATTGATGAGGTTTAAGCGGATCATAACTACGCAAAGTCACACCAAAACGCCCTAAAAGCTGCTTAACCATATCCCAATTTGGGCCATAGGCATTTTGCGGGATTAAGACTTCGTCACCTTGATTCAAAAAGGTGAGATTAACCAAACCAATCGCATTTAAACCACTTGGAGCGAGCAAACAATGAAAGCCGCCTTCTAGCGTCGCAATACGCTCTTGCAAGGTAAACGTTGTCGGTGTGCCATGCAGCCCATAGCTGTAATTATTGCCTAATCGCCAATTGCGCTGTTGCATCGAATCGACATTTGGAAAGATCACCGTAGAGGCTTTATGAATCGCAAGTTGCACCGCGCCAAAGCCATCAGGGGCTTGGTAAGGGTGATGAATGAGATTGGTGATTTGACTGAGTAATTTTTTGGACGACTGAGGGGATCTTGACATGGTTGTTCTTATTCTCTACTTGGTAAACATCGTCTGCTGAACACTTAATAGATTTAGCAGACGATGTGTAAAACAACTAGCCCATAGTACGTTCGTAATCATCTGCTGACAAGAGTTCTTCAACATCAGTCACTGCAACAGGTTTGATTTTATAAATCCAACCATCGCCGTATGGATCGGTGTTGACTAAATCTGGATCTTCTTCCAGCAATGCATTGACTTCGACAACTTCGCCATCCACAGGAACAAAAATATCAGAAGCGGTCTTCACAGACTCAACAAAACCAGCAGTATCGCCCGCCATTAAATGTGCACCCACATCAGGTGCTTCAACGTAGACCAAATCACCCAACGCATCTTGTGCATGATCGGTGATGCCAGTCACGACCAGATCGCCATCCAGACGCACCCATGAATGGTTTTTGGTATAGTGTAAATCACTTGGATGATTCATCGGCTAGCTCCAGCTGGATAAAAAATAAATTGAACGAGAAAATAATTAAATCGAATATGCTGGTTATTTTAACCATTTGACCCACTGAAAGCATCCACATAGAGTTGAAAACTACAGCAAAAAAGTAGATTATGCGTGACGCATCGTATCAAAAACGATTATAAATGAGACGCATCCTATGAAATGGCTACTGGTCAGTGTTGGTGCAGCATGTGGTGCAATGCTTCGGCTTTTCTTTGCCCAGACCATGAATACAATGCATCCGACCATCCCGTACGGCACGATCATGGCAAATATTTTAGGCGGTTTTCTCATGGGTTTGGTACTGGCAGCATCCAATCACATGAGTACTGAAATGCGTTTTCTTATCGCCACAGGATTTTTAGGCGGTTTAACAACGTTTTCGACGTTCTCTGCTGAAAGTTTTAGCTTATTGAATCAAGGTCGAATTGGCATCGCATTTATATTGATTGGCATTCATGTGATCGGTTCGATTATAGCTACAGCATTAGGATTTTGGCTCATCAGTGCAATTCGTGCCGCGTAATTCGACAAATAGAACACCTTTACCAATCGAATAGAATTCACTACAAAAGATACAATCTTGCGCATGGCATATGATCGAGATCTTGATAAAATCAATCTTTGTTAAGATTTACCACTTTATGTCATCGAATTACGACGCACATCCGCCGCAACAACCGCTTCAAAAGTACACTTTTGCATGGATCGCGATGTTAGGCGCACTCACTGCACTTGGACCATTATCTATTGACATGTACTTGCCTGCTTTGCCAAGTATGGCACAAGAATTTGGCGTGAGTACGGGTGAAATTTCGACGACATTACCTGCTTACTTTTGTGGACTTGCAATTGGTCAATTGGTTTATGGGCCCGTTAGTGATCGCTTTGGACGAAAACCGCCGCTTTATTTTGGCTTAATTTTATTTTTTCTTGCTTCATTAGCATGTATCTTCGCCACTCATTTAGAGTTCTTGATCATTGCACGTGTTACCCAAGCGCTCGGTGGCTGCGTCGGCATGGTGATGGTTCGCGCTGCTATTCGCGACCGTTTGTCTCCAGCAGAATCCGCCAAAGCATTTTCCAGTATGGTGCTCATCATGGGCATTGCCCCCATTCTTGCGCCGTTGCTTGGCGGGTGGTTCTTGGTGCATCTTGGTTGGCATAGTATCTTTGCATCATTAGCATTATTCAGTGTGGCATGTCTTGCAATGATTCACTTTGGATTTGAAGAGACTTTATCTATCGATAAAAGACGCCCATTAGCATTAAAAAGTGTTTTCAAAACCTATTGGTCACTACTCAAAGATTCGAGTTTTCGTACGCCTGCACTCGCTGGTGCGTTCTCCTATGCGTCAATGTTTGCTTATATCGGGGCTGCATCTGCCATTCTCATGGATCATTTCGGCGTACTCGCCCAGAACTTCGGCTTGTATTTTGGGATGAATGCGATCGGCGTGATCGTCATGTCGCAGGTCAATGGACGCTTAGTCGGACATTTTCATTTACTGAAAATCCTTCATGCGGGTATCATTTTACAAGTCGTCAGTGGTCTATGGTTATTAATGCTCGCATTGACAGGACAAGACACATTAATGACTGTGATGATTGGCTTATTTGGCGTCGTTGCTGGCGTGGGTTTGACTGGTGCAAATAGCAATGCTTTAGCACTCGCCGAGCAAGGTAGCCGTGCAGGAAGTGCAAGTGCTTTACAAGGTGCGCTTCAATTCGCTTTGAGCTTATTCAGCGGGCTAATCGTGCATGGTTTAATGTTTAACGTCCTGACGAATCTTTCAATCGTCATTGTCGGATGTACATTATTGAGTTTGGGATTGGTATTGATTATTTCGGCGAGGAATAAGCGTTTGGCGATGTTGTAAGGATCAAAAGCTAAATCCTCCCCCAACCCTCCTTTTTCTAAATTCTAAGGAGGGAGAATTTTTACTTCGTAAAAAATTAAAAAGCTCCTCCCTTTCAGAAAGGGCACTTCGTCTTGCGAAGCCGCGCTTCTCATGGGAGGGATTTGCTTTTGACGTTAAAAAACCTGAGCCACTACAGGCCACAATCTCACGACAGCCCCCGAAAACAAGACCATCGTCCCACCCACTTCTGCCACAATCAATGACCACATAAAACCAGAAATTAGAATATTGGGTAATGTCGCCTTACCGAGTTTATGTGGTCTGGACAATTGATTTTGGGTATCGCGTAACGCACCGTGAATAATATAAGTGCCTATCGCTAGTGAAAAATAAACGAGATTCGCGACGACCGCCAAAAAATTCACCATCTGTGACCACACTGACAATCCTGCCAACACTGCAAGTACCAACGCACTAAACGAGTACATTAGTGAAGCACGATGCGCGATATCGACATAATAGGGTGCGCGGGATTTTTCACTGGACATGATTGCCATGTACTTCCAGACACCTGTTAGCAAACCCACGAGCAATAGAAACCCTGAACCGAGTACAGCTAAAGCGACGGCAGGCATTTGAAATAATGGTGATAAATCATTCATAAAAACACTAAAAACTGACAATTTTAATTGTCAACACAATAGCATGAGTTTGAGTCGGTGTCATATAAGGGATTTTTTTTAAATGATCTCATAAATTTCTCTACAGCTTCCTAAGCCTGTAGAAGGGCATTAGGATGCAGATAAGGCTTCGACAAAATCTGGGAGCTATTTTTGTTTTTATTTATTTTCCATGATCAAACAGTCATGCACAACGACAATCCCGCAAGTACACCACCAATCGCCGCACCGACCATCACATCTGTTGGATAATGCAAGCCCAGAATCACTCGCGATGCCGCAACCAGCAACATAAACGGCAATAACACCGGTAATAATAACGGAAAACTCACTCCCAGCATCACGGTAAACAATACGGCATGCAGCGTATGACCAGATGGGAAGCTGAAATGATCTAAAGGACGCTCACCCAACATAATCGCCTGATGTACCTGATAAGGTCTTGGGCGTAGCGTTTTATTTTTCAGTAACTTATAAATCGCAAGTCCAGTCAAACTCGTCAGTGAAATTTGAATCAGCAACGGCAAAACAACCATGCCGTACCACGCCCAAACAAACAGCACCATGCCGTACCAAAACCAACCATCACCCATCCGACTGATCAGTTTAAATAAACGCGCAACGGCATAACGCGTTGAATAACGATTCAACCGTAGACACCAATAAGTATCCCAGCCTAGTAATTGATCTTGCATATGAAGCATTTTTAATTGAAATCTATTCATGATTGACTATCCTCTTTGGTGATCGCCTGAACTAAATTCAGTGCCTCACTCGATTTTTTTTGTTGTATTACTTTTCCAAGTACCTGCTCAAACTGTGCAACGGCATGTTGCCAGCCCATTTGTTGTACACGCATGCATGCGCGTTTTCCCATGGCTTGTAATTCGATTTGCTTCGGTAGTCCTGCCCCTAGCTGCATAAATTGCCGTTCATCATTCAGCCCACACAACCAGCCAGACTGTCCTGAATTGACCAACTGACCTGCAGCAGCATCGTTAAAGGCCAATACAGGTAAACCACTTGCCATCGCTTCTGGCACGACATTACCAAACGTCTCGACCTGACTGGCAAAGACAAAGACATCTGAACTGGCATAATGCTGACTTAAATTCTCTCCTGTTTGCATGCCTGGAAAAATAATATCCGACCCAAGTTTCTCAAGTCGTTGACGTTCTGGGCCATCACCGACCAAGACCAAACGTACGGCACGAAATGACTGCTCTACTTGTAATTCACGATACGCAGCAATGACTAAATCAATATTTTTTTCTGGCGATAAACGCCCGACATACAACAAAACCGTGGTTTGCTCACCAGCGCCCCAAGATTGGCGCAAGGAAGAACTACGATGAGACGGATTAAACTGTTGAATATTCACGCCACGCGACACGACGGATAAATGATCAATCCCCATATGCTGTAACTGACCTGCGGTTTTTTCACTGGGTACACATGTCATATCGGTACGATTATGAAAATATCGCAAATATGAAATAATGGGTGTCAGCAGAAACCCCAGTCCGAAATACCGACTAAACTCATGGAATGGTGAATGAAAGCCACTCGTGACAGCAATGCCTAATTTTCTAGCAGCATACAACGCCGCCAAACCAAGAGGGCCTTCAGTCACAATATGTACTACATCAGGCTTATTTTTCTTAAAAAAATCTTTAAGGCTGGAATAGGCTGGCGCGCCAAATTGCAATGTGTTGTAACGCGGAATTGCAAAGCCTTTGACCAGCATGGTCTGTTCAGCAAGAGAATCTGTCGTCGTGGAAACTTGTACTGGACGAACGAGCAGAATCGAGTGTCCGTTGGCCTTTAACCCCTTTGCAAGCTCATAGATAGAATGTGCAACGCCATTGATTTCTGGAAGCCAAGTTTCGGTAACAAGCAAAATTTTTAGTTTTTTGTTGTCTTGTAACGAAGTTGTCGTGTCATCGATATGATGATGATTTTCATGGTTATCGTTTTCAATATTGATGTTTTTAGATTGACGCGGCGAAGTCTGTGCTTCTTGCAAAGCATTCATTTTAATAATATTAAAACATTCTTTTTGGCTAAAGTCATTAATGACTGCATTCATCGGCTCATCGGCTCTATTCATTTTGATGATTACAGCATAAGCAGGTATCTTGACAGTCCGTTGACGAAATGATGACAGTACTGTGACGATTTAATAAGCAAATTCAGTCATCACATAATTTTCACAAGTCACGCATTAGAGTTGTAAATCTAAATTTCTAAAACAATGTCAACGATAAGGAAGAATGTAATGATTAAACCTAAAAAAATAAACGTCGCTCATTTAATCGTTCAGACTTGTGCACTCATCGTTCTCTGCTCTTCACAAGTAGCACTTGCTGACAATTCTGCATCAACCTCCAAAAATACGACAATCACCAGTATGAAAAATTTTGATCTTAATCGTTATTTAGGTCGTTG
>JACMMY010000258.1 GCA_014378805.1 Moraxellaceae bacterium | reverse complement strand
TGCCTATGTTTATGATCGGCGTCTGCTCCAAGTGTCTCTGGTTTTGCTTATTGTATGGATACCTAAAAGTTTCTCCAGTAGGATCTATCTCAGCAAAATCTTGAATAATTTCCTGAACCTCATCAATAAAATCTGAAAATCTCCGATCACAAGCGCTAAGCCGTTCTTCTAATATTGCCCATAAATGTCCTAAATCATGAGTTCTTATAATTTTTTCATCAGAAATTAAAAGTTCAGCTCTCATTAATCCTATTTTTCTAAGATGAGACTTAATAAATAGCTCAATTCGATGTCGAGCCGAAAAAACTAATGGGTGAATAATTGCATCAAGAGTAACGTCTAGATTGCTCGTTGAAAGAGCCTTAACAATGAGTTGTACATTCTCATCATAGCCTTTTGCATAGGTATCTAAGTCCTGCCAGCCATTACTTCCCACACAAGCATTAAAATTACGATTAATACCATTATTAAATGTATTATTAAATAGCCTCCTTTCTTTCATAACCAATCCTAAATACAAACTCACATTTGATTTTTCATACTAGCAAAAAAAATCCCCACACTAGGCAGGGATTTTTTATTTCAAACGTCTAATTAAACACGTTCGATGATCGTTGCAATACCTTGACCCAAACCGATACACATCGTTGCGAGACCGATTTGTGTATCTTGCTGTTCCATGACGTTAAGCAACGTCGTGGTGATACGCGCGCCTGAACAACCGAGTGGATGACCGAGTGCAATCGCACCACCGTTCAAGTTGACTTTATCTTGCTTATCAAGCAAATCAAGCGCTTTCATCACTGACAGACCTTGCGCAGCAAAGGCTTCGTTCAGTTCAACCGTTTGGATGTCACTCATCGACAAGCCAGCACGTTTCAGCGCTTTCTGAGTTGCTGGTACTGGACCATAACCCATGATTGCTGCGTCACAACCTGCAACGGCCATTGAACGAATCACAGCACGTGGTTTCAAGCCTAATGATTGCGCTTTCGCTGCACTCATCAAGAGCATTGCAGAAGCTCCGTCAGACAGTGCTGATGAAGTCGCCGCAGTGACTGAACCGCGTGGATCAAATGCTGGACGTAAACCTGCAAACGTTGCAAGATTTGCATCAGGACGAATCACTTCATCGATTTCGCACAATACGCGGAAACCATTGTCATCATGACCTTCAACACCAATGATTTCGTTTTTGAAACGACCCGCTTCAGTTGCAGCCCATGCACGGCGGTGTGATTCAACGCCAAACGCATCTTGCATTTCACGAGTAATGCCGTTCATGCGACCCAACATTTCAGCCGTTAAGCCCATCATGTTAGACGCTTTAGCATAATGCTTAGACGCTTCTGGATTGAGATCAATACCGTGCATCATGCCGACGTGACCCATATGCTCTACACCACCGATGATGAAAATATCACCTTGGTTAGTCGCAATTTGAGCCGCAGCAGTATGAATCGCTTGCATGGATGAACCACAAAGACGGTTCACAGTTTGACCTGCAACAGTTTTTGGCAAGTCAGCGAGCAAACCGATGTTACGCGCAATGTTCATCCCTTGTTCTAAGGTTTGATTGACGCAACCCCAGATCAAATCTTCAACTTCATTCGGGTCAAAACCTGGGTTACGGATCAGCAACGCACGAACGAGTTCTGCAGACAAGCTGTCCGCACGCACGTTACGGAACATCCCGTTTCTTGTACGACCCATGGCAGAGCGCACGCCATCAACAATGACCACATCGCGTGGATTTAACGTTGTCATAGTATCGCTCCTTAACCGTAGAATGATTTGTTAGCTGCGGCCATATCGCGCAACATTTGTGGGGCTTCATAGGCTTTGCCTAAGTGAGCATATTTATCACAGAGTGCAACGTATGCTGCAACGCCTGTTTGATCGATGTAACGTGCTGCACCACCACGGAATGGAGGGAAACCGATACCCATGATCAACGCCATATCTGCTTCAGCAGGAGTCGCAACGATCTTGTCTTCCAAGCAGCGAACGATTTCGTTACACAGCGCAACCATCAAACGATCAACGATTTCTTGTGCGTCAAATTCACGTTTTTCGCCTGTAACCACAGAAGCCAGCAGCTCGTAAGTGGTTGGATCCACTTTCTTCGCTTTTTTGCCTTTCTTGTCGAGTGCGTAAACATAGAAGCCTTTGTCATTTTTCTGACCGAGACGTTTGTTTTCGTACATGACTTGGATTGAGCCTTTGTAATCTGGCTTCATGCGATCTGGGAAACCAGCCGCCATGACGTCTGCACCATGAACGCCTGTGTCGATACCGACCACGTCGATCAGGTATGCAGGACCCATTGGCCAGCCGAATTTTTCCATGACTTTGTCGATTTGTTGGAAATCAGCACCGTCTTTCACCAATAAATCGAACGCGCCGAAGTATGGGAACAATACGCGATTCACCAAGAAACCTGGGCAGTCGTTGACAACAACAGGTACTTTGCCCATTTTTTGTGCCAAGACGACAGTTGTTGCAATCGCTTCGTCTGATGATTTTTCACCGCGAATGACTTCAACCAAAGGCATCATGTGCACTGGGTTAAAGAAATGCATACCGACGAAGTTTTCAGGACGTTTGAGGTTTTTAGCCAATGACGTGATTGAAATCGTTGAAGTGTTAGATGCAAGAATTGTCTTGTCATGAACCAACGTTTCAACTTCAGACAATACAGCTGCTTTTACTTTTTCAAGTTCAACAACGGCTTCGATGACGATATCAACTTCTTTGAAGTCACCGTAGTTCAGTGTTGGACGGATGCGTGACAGGACTTCACCCATCTTAGCTGGCGTCAAACGGCCTTTGGTCACTTGACCTGCAAGCAGTTTAGTCGCTTCACCCATACCGAGTGCCAACGCTTCATCACGAATATCTTTCATGACGATGGGTGTGCCTTTGCTTGCCGCTTGGTAAGCAATACCGCCACCCATGATGCCTGCGCCAAGAACAGCCGCTTGCTTGATTGGATGCGCTGTTTTTTCCCACTTTTTCGCCATTTTCTTAACGATTTGATCTGCACCAAATACGCCAATCAATGCGGCTGCTTGCGGAGTCACCGCTGCTTTTGCAAAGCCTTTTGATTCAACTTTCACCGCTTCATCACGGTTCAAATTGACATTTTGTTCCATGCTTTCCAGCGCAATTTTTGGTGCTGGGTAGTTTGGACCCGCTTTACCCAAAATAAAGCCTTTCGCACTGTTAAACGCCATCATTTGTTCGATTGGGCTGAGTTTTACAGGAACGAGTTTTTCTTGGCGACGTGCTTTCCAGTTCAACTTGCCTGCCAATGCTTGTTTCACCAAGTCAATCGCTGCTTCATTGAGTTTTTCTGGCGCAACAACCGCATCAATTGCGCCGTCTTTTAATGCGACGTCTGGACGTTTCTCAGCACCTGATGCAATCCACTCGATCGCATTGTCGATACCGATCACGCGTGGCAAACGGACTGTGCCGCCGAAGCCTGGGAACAAGCCGAGTTTTACTTCTGGTAAACCCACTTTCGCTGCGGTAGAAGCAACACGGTATTCACAACCGAGGCACACTTCAAAACCACCGCCAAATGCAATGCCATTGATCGCTGCAACTTTAGGCATATCGAGGTCTTCAAATTTATTGAACACGTCATTCAATACATCCAGCCATTCTGCGATGCCCGCTTCGCCTTTTGCGAAATTATCGCCAAATTCGGTGATGTCTGCACCGACGATGAAAGTCGATTTGCCTGAAGTGACGATCAACCCTTTGACACTTGCATCCGCTTTAACCGCTTCGGTCGCCGCTTTAAGTTCTTGCACTGTCGCGCGATTCAGTTTATTGACCGACTCACCTTGCAAGTCGAATTTGAATTCTGCGATACCGTCACTCAAGTGTTGGACGGAAATGGCATTACCAGAGTAAATCATGCCTAGAGCTCCTATTGTAGGAAATGAAAACAGCAAAAAATTGACCATAAAATGCACTAACAAAATGGTACTGATCTGAATAGATAATCAATATGAAAAGTCAATATTGATATCTAATCGTGAAACCGATCCATTTCATCAGAAAAAACTGTGTAGAGTGTACGCCAAGACCATCGTCATGTAATGCTTTTACGTGTATATATGCTGTGACGGAAAGGTCACAAATTATTTTGCTAAGAAAAAACGGTTGGCTTTTCCGTATTTTTATTCCGCAACCAAATTGAATACTCGATTTTTATATATTTAAGGATTTCCACCATGAGTACGCCCCATACCGCCCTCATCACGGGCGCATCCAGCGGGTTAGGCGCTGAATTTGCACGCCAACTTGCCGCCGAAGGCCATCAATTGGTCCTTGTCGCACGCCGTTTAGATCGACTAGAAGACTTAATTGCAGAACTACAACAGAAATATCCTCAGCGTATGGAAGCGATACGTTGTGATTTGGCCGAAGTAGGCGCAACGGCTGAATTGATGGATGAAATTGCCAGTCGTGAACTGTCGATTGATATTTTGATCAATAACGCAGGCTACACGCCAAGAGACATGTTTAGCCAACAAACTTCATACGATGTACAAGCGCAGGTGCAAGTCATGGTGAATGCTGTGACGGAACTCTGCCATGCGGTTTTGGCCTATATGACGGATAAAAAATGGGGAAGAATTGTCAATGTCTCATCCATCGTTGCCTTTGCACCACCAGGACGCGGCACGCTGTATTCGGCGATTAAGCAGTATGTATTCACCTTTTCACAATCCTTGGATATGGACGTTCGCCGCGTAGGAGTTCGCGTCACCGCGCTCTGTCCAGGTCTAACACATACAGAATTTCACGACGCGATGGATGTCGCAGATAAAGCGAAGAAAATTCCCGAAATTCTATGGACTGATGCGCCGTTTGTTGTGCGCGAAGGCTGGAAAGCGGTCAATTCTGGACAACCCTTTTGCACACCGGGAATCTTGAATAACGTCTTAGCCTTTGTCAGCAAACGCCTGCCTGAACGGGTGCGCTATGCGCTAGGAACACAAAATCCATTGGAATAATGGCAATAAACGACTCTTTGTTTAATGCTTCTTGTAGGGGCGTACTCTTGTGGTCGCACTCTTTTGATTTTAGGGCGACCACAAGAGTACGCCCTAAAGCACAAATTCAGCGCACCCAACGTTTCATAATCGGTGCAAGCGCAAGTAACACCACAGCAACGATGATTAACGAAAGCGTTGTACGTCCAAACAACGCGGGCATATCTGCCAAGTTTTCTGGATTCACATTTCCACCCGTAATCCCCGCAATCAGATTACCGAGCGACACCGACATAAACCACAAGCCCATCATTTGCCCTTGCAAGTGACGCGGCGCAACCAACGTCATGGCGGCTAATGCGATCGGACTGATGCACAATTCAGCAATCGCAGACAACACATAGGCGGCAATCAACCACAACGGAGACACCTGCGCTGTTCCTGCTAACACTTGATTCGAAGCCAAATACATCAATCCAAAAGCCACCGCACAAATCAGCATGCCCAACGCGAATTTGCCTAAACTCGCAGACAATTCTCGTGATGGCCAATAGCGCCACAACACGCCAAAGATCGGTGCAAAGATAATAATCGAAATCGGATTAATCGACTGAAACCAGAGCACGGGTATCGTAAAACCCCCGATATTTTTGTCAGTAAAATCTTGAGCAAATAAGTTTAATGCAGTCGGTTGTTGTTCATTCGCAGACCAAAACACTGTGCCCGCAACAAAGACCAATAAACACAGTAAAACGCGTTTTTTCTCAGCCGTGTTCAACCCGCCAAAACCTAATAACCATGCAATATAGACCAATACTGCGGTCGCTAAAACGTAGGTCATTGAACTCGCCAACACCACAGCGGAATACAGGTTGATTAGCCCAATCACAGCCACAACCACTAGCAGTAATCCCGCCAATATTTTCACGATGGTTTGACGTGAAACAGGCGGTAAATCATTGGCAAGTCGATCAAACGTCGCTTTCGCGGTGAAGCGATAAATTAGCAGCGCAATCAGCATCCCAACGCCGCCCGCACCAAATCCCCACGCCCATCCCAACCGCTCAGATAACAATCCAGTTATTAACGGCGCAACAAACGCACCGAGATTGATCCCCATGTAGAAAATCGAATAGCCTCCATCTCGGCGCGGATCATCATCCGTATATAAACGACCGACCATCACCGATGCACAGGTTTTAAATAAACCCGTTCCTAAAACAATCAACCCCAAACCCGCAAAGAACGCAGGTTTACCCAAGGACATCGACAGCGCAATACTCAAATGCCCAAGTCCAATCAGCACACTACCCCACCACATCGCGCGTGCCTGACCAATCACACGATCCGCAAGCCATCCACCTGGCAATGCCGCCAAATACACCGAACCCGCAAACATACCGACAATCGCCGCCGCAGTTTGACGATCAAAACCATAACCACCCGTCGATAACGTCGCCGTCATAAACAGAATTAGCAGCGGACGAATCCCGTAATATGAAAAGCGTTCCCATAATTCAGTCGCAAACAACGGCGCGAGGGCGCGTGGATGTCCCAGAAAAGAGCGATCAGGAGACGTCATAACCATTCAACCCAATAAAGTGATTTCACGATAGCACGCAAGCCATTTACTGGTCAGACGCGATTTCGATAAACAATGCTGAAATTTTGATATTTAATAAAGCCATACTCAAAAATACCACAGCCACGAAGCACTGGCTTCTTGCGAACGCTGGCTTCCCTGCTGTGTTTGTTGCCAAGCAAAACGCAACGCTTGGCATCGATCTGCTGCCCCTATATTTAAAGGAACTTGCAGCCCAATTTGCCATTGATTTTGCCAAGCATGGCTGTCTTGCCAATAATCAGTCGCGTTCTGCAGCTGTAAACTAAATTTCGGCGTATTCCACAAACATCCCAACGTTGGCCCAACGCCCACGCGCCATCCTTTATCCAGTGCACGGCCCGCTTCCAACGCACCACTTGCCAAACCATAACACAACGTCGAACCCCACTGTATTGCCAAACCTTCACCGCCTTGCACATAACTCACGGCATGGGTTTGCTCAGTACTAAATCGTCCATGCGCCTCAGGCACTTGGCGTACACCAAAGGCAAGACTCCAAGAAAGTGGCATAAAGAAATCAGTGATTGGACTCAAAGAATCAATCGATATTAAGGTCAATTTCTGCAAAGAAAGATGATCATCTTGAATGCGAAACTTGGTTTGCAGAAAATTAATCCCTGAACCATTGCGATAACCGCCTGCTGGATCGAGCAAATCATGATATGCAGGACGCCACTCCACATCGGCAAAGCCACGACCATTCAACTCACCCGCACTGAGTAAAACTCGGCTGGTTAAATGACCCCGAGAAGGATCAACCGCTGGCGTGGGCACCGTGATCCGCTGATCAGCAGGAGGATTTTTGCTACGACGAACGAGTAACTCGCGCATTTTTGGACGCGCGACTTCAGGATCAACTTCGTGACCGACAAAACGATAATACAAATAATCACTCGCCATCTCATTCGCTTGCGCCTGCTGCTGCGAATTGAGATTGGCCATCGGATAATCTGGGCTTGAAGCTAATACCTTTGCCGCCGTAATCACAGGTGGAGACGCTTGATCAGCCTGCGCATTCAAACGACTGACAAATGCAGGGCGATAAACCGTTTTTTCTAATAAATCCGCATCGATCAAACTTGCGCGCAAGGTATCGGTCGGAATCGCATAGACTGGAAACTTGTTTTGCAACGACAATGATGGCCGCGCAATCTCCATTAAATTCAATAATTCATACGAACAATTCGAATGTAAGAAGTAATACGGAAAATTCACAAAGCGCAATTCCCACACGCGTTTCGTGAGACGCATTGTTTCATCAGGCGTCAACTTTAAGCGATACTCCCACAAATCACGACTTTCAAAATCATTGTATTCTTTGACTTTTTCATAATAAGGCATAATCGAGTACGCACCCGAATACAGCCCTGTTAACCCTTTAATCGCATACAACGCACTTCTCGAATTATCCGTCTCAGCCGCGTAATTGATCGCATAAGCGAGCAACCGCGTTTGTTCATTATCATCGGGGTCTAATCGAAGCAAAGTATGACCAAACATCGATGACGGACTATTCATATAATCTGAGCTAAACACCAACGTCGCATATCGTGGTTGAATCCCTTCCAACCATTGCGTTAACGCAGGGCAAGGTGTCGCAGGTAAATCACTGGTTTTAATCTGTAACTGCTCAACCAACCAATCACGTCGAACAGGGAATAAACATGCTGCAGATTCATTAGGTTGTAATTGATTTGGGTTAAACAGTCCTGTCAACAAAGCATCTAACTCTGCAGCAGGATCGGTTTGTCCTGTCTGAGTCAGAAAAAAACTGGGTTGCGTCACCGTACTTTCAATTTTCGTTCCTGCTTGACGGTAATACATCAACCGAAACCAATATGGCGAATTTGCCAAATCCATCTCTTTGGCACGTACACGTGCTTTCGCCAGTGCAGCTTCATTCAACGCTGAGGAAAATGGATCGATATGACTAATAATGTTTGGTAATTCATTGCTCTTCTGAGCACCGTCATTCGGGTTTTCATTTGCCATTGCAAATGCATTAGACAGCCCAAAAATGAGAGCCAAACTCATCAAAAAACACTTCGTATCCATACACTTCATAGTTTTTCTACTGCGACCACGGGTTAAGATCAGTAGAACTGATGCAAATAGAATTTATAAAAAAGAAAATAATTCAATAAAAAATCATATAAAAGCCCCGTATGACACGGAGCTTTTATAATCATTACAACCCATTTAGCTTAAGCAAGTTTGTAAACAGACAATGTAGCATCTTGTGCCATCACTGATTGGAGCGCTGCAAGCACTTCTCCAGCGGTTTTGTTATTTGCAGCATAGATGTTGCTGAAATGATCTTTCGTTGCTTTGAAGAAAGCTGATTTATCTTGGGCTTTGATACCGATCAAGTTTGCCAATACATTCAGACTTTCACCTTGACCCACTGACATATCACGTGCCAAGCTTTCTTGATTCGTGCCCATGAACTCACCTAAACGCGCTGATGCAGTGATCACGCCATTCTGACGGCAACCCAGTGTACCGAAAGTGATGCCAAATGTTTGGTTACCAAAAGTACCGTTGGTTGTTGCGCCAAGTACTTTAGGAACAATGCCTTTTTGACCTTGCCACACTTGCGTTCCTAAACCACAACCGATATCGCTATCCGCCATTGCTGCTGATGAACACGCGACTAATACTGCCGCTATAATCAATTTTTTCATAATCTTCGATCCTGAGATTTATTAATGTTGTGTTAAACAAGTACCGCAACCATAGACTAAACTGATTAACACTTGATTGCCAACTGTTATTTGCAATAAGAATACGCTGTATAAACATGCTCATTTAGAGGCATAATTCAGCCAATTTCACAAACCCAATGGGTAACTATGACTACAACTCACTCAACCACATCCTTTGTTCGCGGTGCGAATAACGTAAACTTACATGTCGTCACTTGGGGTGATCCAAAAAACACTCCGCTAGTTTTCGTACACGGCTACCCAGACTCCCATGTCGTATGGCTTCCAATTATCGAGCAACTCGCTGCGCGATATTTTGTGGTCGCCTACGATGTTCGTGGTGCTGGCAAATCAGATATTCCAGCAAAGATTGCAGATTACCGCCTCGATATCCTTTCTCTAGATCTTGCTGCCGTTGTAAATAGTGTCATTCCTGATCGACGCTTCCATCTGGTTGCGCATGATTGGGGTTCTATTCAGAGCTGGGAATCTGTCACTACAGATCGTCTTAAAGGTCGTATCGCATCCTATACTACGCTATCAGGGCCATCGCTTGACCATGCTGGACACTGGATGCAACGCCGACTCCGTCATCCCTCGGTTGATCCTAAACATAATGCAATCAAGCAACTTTTTAGTTCTTGGTACATCATGATGTTTCAACTCCCTGTACTCCCAGAATTTATTTGGAAAAATGGTCTCGGTAAAAAATGGTCGAAATATCTTGAAGTTCGCGAAGGGGTACGTGAGCCACATCCCAACCCAACCCAAACCAGTGATGGTCAATACGGTGTGCGTCTCTATCGTGCAAACTTCATCAGCAAAATGACGATGCCACAAGAAAGACACGCACACTGTCCTGTCCAACTGATCGTTCTTAAAAAAGATAACTATGTGAATGCATTTTTATTTGATGATCTAACGAATTGGGTCAAAGACCTCTACCGTAGAGAACTTGATGCAGGTCATTGGTCAATTCTCAGTGAATCGAAACAAATTGCTAAATGGATTGATGAATGGGTTACTGCTCAAGAGTCTGGTGATCTGACTGCAATAAAACAGTTAAAGGTTTAAATCTATAGGAAGAAGCGAAGAGTGTCGATAGACGCTTTTGCGAGAACCGTGCTTTTTTGGTTATCAAAGAAGCACGTATTCATTCATAGCTTTGTAAATACATGACTAACTACAACGAAAACCAGTACGGACCTTCTAATTATTCTTTGAAAATGCTGTACCGAGAGAGGCATTGCTATTCAATGTAGACTCGATGAGATATGCCAAAGTAAAAGCCTGCTGATCACCTTGAAAACTCATTCCGATATAAATATAAACTCGTTTCAGACAGTTTTTATTCAACCCCCCTTAATTTTATTCAACCCCCTTTAAAAAGCAAAACCCCCCACCTGACATGAGGTGGGGGGTTTTGCTAGTAACTTACGTTACGAATAATGAGCTGAGGATGCCCTACTCTCACATGGCGAATGCCACACTACCATCGGCGCAAAGAGGTTTCACTTCTGAGTTCG